>JAGWVP010000122.1 GCA_018970825.1 bacterium
ACCGCGGACCGCGAGGACCAGGAGGACCTCGTCGCCCGGTGCCATCGCCTCGGTCGGCCGCGCGGTCGGCAAGGCCGACGTCGCACGGACCCGAGGCGCCTTTGGGCCCCCGACCATTGCCCGGCTCGAACCTGCAGGTCGCCCCGCTTCAGGCGGAGCCCGCTCCCGCCCCTTCGTCCTCCGGCCGCTCGTACACGCGGATGTGGAGGATCATCTTGCACTCCGGGCACGCCATCCGCCGGATCACCGGGAAACTGAGGTAACTCTGGCGGATCGAAGTCATGACGCGCTTGCGCGTCGCCGCGCAGCACGGCCCCTCCTCCGTCCGAAGCCCCTTCCTGTCGCTCGCCTTCGCCATCGCCCTTCCTCGCGGCCTTCGTCGCGGGAGCCCCGGCTCCCGCCGCCTTACAGCTTGTTCTCGTCGCCCCGCTTCTTCCTCGCACCCGAGCGCTCCCGCATCGTGTCCACCGAGCGTGCCGCGTCGGCCGCCTCGCCCCGGCGCAGCGCACCTTCGAACTGGGCCGCCACCGCGCGCATCATTCCCGCCTCGGCGGGATCGAGCAGGTCCGCAAGGCCGGCGAGCCGTCGCATCGCCGTCGTGATGCCCTCGATCGAGGCATCGCGGTCCCCCGCCTCCCGCGCCGAGAGCGCGCGGCGCAGGTCGGCGCGCACCGCTTCGAGGCCGGGCGCCGCCGCGGGACCGAGCGCGAGGCGGAGGTCGCCCAGACCCTCGACCAGGGCTTCGAGCGACTCCGGCCCGAGAATCAGGTCCTCGCGCGCCATCGCCTCAGGGGCCCTTCCGGGTCGCGGCGATCGCGACTTCCTCCGCCCCGGCGGAGCGGGCGAGGTCGAGGATGTTCACGACGTCGCCGAGGATCACGTCGCGGTCGCCCTGCAGGACGACCCGCTTCACGTCGCTCGCGGCCACCGCCTCGCGAAGCCCCTCGACGAGTTCCTCGCGGGAGACCGCCCGACCGTCGACGTAGACGTTCTGCTGCGGGTCGACGGTCACGACGACCCCCTTCGTCTCGGTGCTGGTCACGCCCGCCTGCGGCAGGTTCACCTTCGGGCCGGACTCGATCATCGCGGAACTCGTGATCATGAAGATGATCAGCAGCACGAGGAAGATGTCGGTGAGCGGCGTGATGTTGATCTCTGCGACGATCGCCTCGTCGCCGTCCCCGCCTTCAGGCAACCGGCCGAGAGCCATGCTCCCCCCGCCACGCGCACACCCCGTCGACGAACCGGGTCAGGCCGGTGCGCATCGTGGTCCCGATCTCGTTCAGCCGCACCTGGAAATAGTTGTAGAGCACGAGTGCCACGATCGCGACGGCGAGCCCGAGGGCCGTGGCGACCAGCGCCTCCGAAATGCCGGCGGCGACCACCGCGAAGCCTCCCGCACCGGTCTGCGCCATGCTGTGGAAGGCGCGCATGATGCCGAGCACGGTGCCGAAGAGGCCGACGAACGGCGCCGCCGAGGCGATCGTGCCCAGCAGCCAGACGTTGCGTCGCAGCGCCTGGGTCTGCTCGACGCGATGCCCCTCGCCGATCGCCAGCAGTTCCTCGACCGGCGTGTCGGCGACGCGCGGCAGGAGTTCGTGGTAGACGCGACCGAGCGGAAGGTCGGCGGCGTCGCGCTCGACCAGGGCTCGGGCGCCCTCGACGTCGCCGCGCCGCAGGAAGAAGCCGATCTGCTTCGAGAGCGAACTCATGCGGGCCGTCATTCCCCGCAGCGCCCAGAGGCGCTCGCCGGCGACGGCGAGTGCGACGACCGAGCAGAGCAGCAGCGGATACGTCGCGTACCAGCCCTGCCGAACCAGGTCGAGAAGGTTCATCGACTCCATGGCGTCTCCCGGGTCTTCCTACCGGACGGCAGCGGGAATCGAAACCCGGCCCCGGCCTCCCTTGTCAGCCGGGAGGGACGCCGTTAGCGTCGGGGCGTGGCTCCGCTTCTCCTCCGCGCCCGGCGCGCCCTCGCCCGCCGGCTCCGTGCGCGTGCGGCGTTCGCACTCGCGGTCGCCGTCGGACTCCCTGCCGCGGCACCGGCCGGTCAGCGCTTCGCGGGCAGCATTCTCTCGGTCGACACCGCCGCGGGCGAACTCGTCCTCGACGACGCGGGCCACCGGCACCGGATCGCGCTCGATTCCGCCACGAACGTCCGCGAGCGCGGCACCGACCGGACCACGGCCGACCTGAAGAAGGGCGACCGCGTCGTCGTCTCGGTCGAAGGCGAGCCGCCCGTGGCCCGCCGGGTCGAGGTCGCCGGGCCCGCTCCGAGGGCGGGCGACGGGGGCCCCGACGTGCCGGGGTTCGCCTCCGGGCTCGACGCGAGGACGCCGCCGCGATGACTCGCGCTTCGCTCCCCGCGTTCGACTTCGCGGATCGGCGGGCCCGGGTGCTCGACCGGCTCGACGGCGGCATCGCCGTGTTCCGCGCTCCGTCGCCGGTCACCCATCACCACGACGTCGAGCATCGCTACCGTCGCGAGGCCGACTTTTTCTACCTCACCGGCTTTCCCGAGGCGGATGCGGTCGCCGTGCTCGACGCGTCCGCCGACCGCGAGAAATTCGTGCTGTTCGTGCCGCCGAAGGATCCCGAGCGCGAGACCTGGACCGGCCGGCGGCACGGCGTCGAGGGGGCCCTGGTCGACTTCGGGGCGGACGCGGCCTACCCGATCGACGAACTCGAGCAGCACCTCGTGCCGATGATCGCGGGATCGGGTCCCCTGCACTTCCGTTTCGGACGGGAAGACGCCTTCGACCGCCGGATGCTCGGGATGGCGAAGAACGCATGGTCGCGCAGGCCGAGGACCGCGAACGACATCCCGCTCTCGATCATCGATCCGGGG
Source organism: bacterium (assembly GCA_018970825.1). Lineage (GTDB taxonomy): Bacteria > Desulfobacterota > Binatia > UBA12015 > UBA12015 > REEB422. The sequence goes on from JAGWVP010000122.1 coordinate 2,849, forward strand.
CCGATCGTCCACGAGATGCGGCTCCACAAGACGCCGGACGAGCTCGCCTGGATGCGGGTCGCGATCGACGTCGCGGCCGAGGCCCACGTCGCAGCGATGCGTGCAGCCAGGCCGGGCGTCGGCGAGCACGAGATCGAAGCGCTCATCGAGTACACCTTCCGGCGCCGCGGCGCCGAGGGATGGGCGTACCCCTCGATCGTCGCGAGCGGTCACAACGCGACCGTTCTCCATTACGTGTCGAACGACCGGATCCTCGAACCGGGCGAACTCCTCCTGGTCGACGCGGGCGCGGAGTTCGGCGGATACTGCGCGGACGTGACGCGGACCTTCCCGGTCGACCGCGAGCCGTCGCGCGAGCAGCGCGACGTGTACGAAGTCGTGCTCGAGGCCCAGCTCGCCGCGATCGCGGCCGTCGGGCCCGGCCGCAGCTTCGAGAGCGTCCACGACGCGGCGGTCGAGGTGCTCGTCGACGGGCTCCGCCGCCTCGGAGTGCTCGACGCCGAGCGCGAGCGGGCGATCGCCGACGGCCACTTCAAGCCGTTCTACATGCACCGGACGAGCCACTGGCTCGGGATGGACGTGCACGACGTCGGTGCCTACCGACAGGACGGCGGCTCCCGCCTCCTCGCCCCGGGCATGGTCCTCACGGTCGAGCCCGGCCTCTACTTCTCGCCCGCCTACCCCGACGTCCCGGAGCGATACCGCGGCATCGGCGTCCGCATCGAGGACGACGTCCTCGTGACCGCCGACGGCTGCGAGGTCCTCTCCGCCGCCGTCCCCAAGCAGCTCGACGACATGCTCGCGCTGAAGGAGTGACCATGCACCGCATCCTCCCGGCCGCGCTCGCGGCCGCGTTCACCCTCCTCCTGCCGGTCGCGGCCCGCGCCGACGAGGCCGGGGCGAAGGCGGCCGCGACGGTCGCCGCCGACGCCACTCCGCCCGGTTCGATCCGCTTCGTCGCGCAGAACAAGGTCGCGACCGCGGACGGCCAGTTCCGCCGCTGGAAAGTCGCGAGCGCGAAGATCGACGAGGGGCATCCCGAAAACAGCGAGGTCGAGGTCGTCGTCGACCTCGCGAGCATCGACACGGCGAACCAGAAGCGCGACGACCACCTGCGCAACCCCGACTTCTTCGACACGGCCCGTTTCCCGACCGCCACCGCCCGGCTGCGCGGGTTCCGCCCCGCCGGCCCGGACCGCTTCGCGGTCGACGTCGAGCTCGACCTCCACGGGACGAAGAAGAGTTTCCCCATGGAGTTCCGGGTGACCGACCGCGCGGCGCGCCGCTACGCCGCGGAGACGAAGATCCGGCGGACCGACTTCGGCATCGGGGCGCCGTACTCGAGCCTGAACCCGCTCTCGATCGACGAGGAGGTCGTCCTGCGGGTCGAAGGCACGGTGCCGGCGACGGCTCCCTGAGCCGGCCGGCCCTCCGCCTCAGGCTCGCGCCGACCGCCGCTCGACGAGGTCGACGAGGGTCCGCACGCCCCAGCCCACCGCGCCGCGCGGAACGTAGGCGGAGCCCTTGTCGGTGAAGGCGACGCCGGCGATGTCGAGGTGCGCCCAGGGCTGGCGATGGACGAACTCGCGCAGGAAGAGCCCGCCGTAGATCGTCCCCGCCGTTCCGTCGCCGGTGTTGCGAAGGTCGGCGATCGGGCTGTCGAGCCCGGCCATGTACTCGTCGACGAGCGGCAGCTCCCAGATCGGCTCCCCCGAGACGCGGCCGGCCTCGATCACGTCGCGCACGACGTCGGCATCGTTGCCGAGGACGGCCGCGACGCTGCGGCCGAGCGCGGTCGTGACGGCACCGGTGAGCGTCGCGAGGTCGACCACGCACGACGGATCGGCCGAACCCCGGCGCGGCCGGGTCGCGTACCCGAGCGCGTCGGCGAGGACGAGCCGGCCCTCGGCGTCGGTGTTGAGCACCTCGATCGTCTTGCCGATGCAGGTGCGCAGCACGTCGCCGGGCCGGTACGCGTCGCCTCCGGGCATGTTCTCGGCGGCGGCGACGTACCCTCGCACCTCGACCGGCGGAGCGAGCCGACCGATCGCGCGCATCGCGCCGAGCACGGCTGCGCCCCCGGCCATGTCGCGCTTCTGGATCTCCATCGAAGCGGCGGGCTTGAGCGACAGCCCGCCCGAGTCGAAGGTGATGCCCTTGCCGACCAGCACGATCGGCCCCGCGCCGCGGCGCGCGCGGCCGGAGCGGGGCCGGTAGACGATCTCGATCAGCCGCGGCTCGTTCCGGCTCGCCCGGCCCACCGCGAGGATCGCGCCCATGCCGAGCCGCCGCAGCTCGCGCGGCCCCAGCACCTTGACCGAGAGGCGTGCCGACCGCGCCACGCGCTGCGCCGCGGCGGCGAGGTGCGCGGGCGTGACCGTCTCGGCGGGGAGATTCACGAGGTCGCGCGCGAAGGCGGTCGCCTCGGCGAGGACGCGCGCACGTCGCTCCGCCTCCTCGGCAGCCCTCGTCGCGGGCGATCCCGCGACGACGCAGCGGACGAGCCGGGCGTCGGATCGCGACGAGCGGAATCCGGCGAACCGGTAGGTCGCGAGGAGTGCGCCCTCGATCACCGCGCCCGTCGCGGCGGCCGCCGCCGGACGGGCGCACGCGGCCACCGAGAGTCCGAGCGAGCGGACACGGGCCTGGCGCGCCGCCGCGACCGCGGCACCGGCGAATCGACGCCAGTCCTCGGCCGTGGGCTCCGCACCCGCCGGGACGCCGAGCCCGATCACCGCGACGAGCTCCTGGGGCATCTCGCCGTGGGTCTGCCAGGCGAAGGTCGATCCCCGCTTCGCGGGCTCCGCGCAGCGACGCCGCACCTCGGCGAGAAGGCGCCCGCCCGTGCTTTCGTCGAGCGCCGCGATCTCCGGTCCCGGCTCGGTCTCCGAGCGCAGGGGCAACGCGAGCATCTCGACTCTCGTGCGCGCGGCCGGCGTCCGGCTCCTCTCGATCTCGATCATGGCGGCTCCCGTCGTCCCGGACCGATCGAACTCAGCCCGCGTGCGCCTTCAGATACTCGAGGATGACGCGACGATCCGCGTCCGCAAGGGGTGGAAGGCCGCGCCGGGACCGATGCTCGTCCATCCGTGCGACCTGGATCTCCCACATGGCAGGTGTCATGAGGCCGGGCTGGTAGGCGACGTGGCAGATGCCGCATTGCGCCGCGTAGACCCGGGCGCCCGGGCCGTCGGCATCGGGGAGAGGGCGCGTGCAGGCGGCCGAGAGAAACGCGATCGGGATCGCCCAAGCAGCCGCGCGCCTCCCGCCGACGCGCAGGGCGCGGCGGCTCGACCGGCCCGCGTGACACGCCGACGTCGACACGCGCCTCAGGCCGGCTGCATGCGGATCGCGCCGTCGAGCCGGATCGTCTCGCCGTTCAGCATCGTGTTCTCCACGATCGCCCGGACGAGCTGGCCGTACTCGCGCGGCTCGCCGAGCCTGTGGGGGAACGGGATCTGCGAGGCGAGCTTCTGTCGCCCCTCTTCCGGCATCATCGCGAGCATCGGCGTGTTGAAGAGTCCCGGCGCGATCGTGAGCACCCGGATCCCGTAGGACGCGAGGTCGCGCGCGATCGGGAGCGTCATGCCGACGACGCCGCCCTTCGAGGCCGAGTAGGCCGCCTGCCCGATCTGGCCCTCGAAGGCCGCGACCGAGGCCGTGTTGACGATCACGCCGCGTTCGCCGTCCTCGCCGGGCGGCTGCTCCGTCATCGCCTCGGCCGCGAGCCGGATCACGTTGAAGGTCCCGACCAGGTTCACCTCGATGCACTTGCGGAAGAGATCGAGGGGGAAGGGCCCGCGCTTGCTCATCGTCTTCGAGGCGACGCCCACGCCCGCGCAGTTGACGGCGACGTTCAGGCCGCCGAAGGCCTCCTTGGCGACCTCGATCGCCTTGCGGATCTCCTCCTCGCTCGTCACGTCGGCTGCACGGAACCGCACCCGGTCACCGAGCGACTTCGCGAGTTCCGCACCGGTCGCCGCGTCGCGGTCCACGATCACGGCACGTCCGCCGCCGTCGACGATCGCCCGCACGCTCGCCGCGCCCAGGCCCGACGCCCCGCCCGTCACCAGCGCCACGCACTTCTGGATGTTCACGATCGAGTCCTCCCGCGCTTCGGGCGGCCCCCGGGACCGCACCGGGGCCCTTGAACGAAAACACCCGGCGCCCTGCAACCCGCCCCGCCGCCTTGTCGCGGCCGGGCGGCGGACCTACACTCCTGCCCGACGGGCGAGCCCCGGGACCGCGGCCGCGCGTCGGCCTGCGGCCTCGATCCCCGCGGAGGAGTCGATGCCGATCTACGAGTACCGCTGCAGGGACTGCAGGCGACGGTCGCAGATCCTCACGCTGCGCGTGAGCGAGAAGGTCGACGAGGTCTGCCAGCACTGCGGCGGTCGCAAGCTCGACCGGCTCATGTCGCGCTTCGCGATGCCGCGTTCCGAGGAGAGCAGGCTCGACTCGCTCGCCGACCCCTCCTCCTTCGGCGACGTCGACGAGAGCGACCCCCGCAGCGTCGCCCGCTGGATGCGCCGCATGGGTCGCGAGATGGGCGACGAGATGGGCGGCGAGGACTTCGACGAAATGGTGGACTCGATCGAGGCCGGCGAGACCGACACGGGCGACGGCGACGACGGCGGCTTCGCAGGGGGTGGCGACTCCGGGGGCGGCGACCTCGACTGACGCACGCGCGCGGCTCGAACGGCCCTCAGAACGGCGGAGACGTCGACGGCGGACGCGATGGGCCGAGCAGGATCGCCCGTGCGGGCGCCCCTGCCGGGAGGCGGCCCGGGCCCGGTGGCGAGACGACGAGTGCGTCCGCCCGTGCGAGCGAGCGCAGCGCCCCGGAGCTCTGGCTCGCGGTCGGACGCGCGACGAGCCGCCCCGCCGAAGACCCGAGGGTGCAGCGCACGAACTCCGTCAGGTCGCGGGAGGTCGCGACGTCGGCCTCCATCACGACCTCCTCGCAGGACGGAAACGGTGCCGTCGCGCCGAGGCGGAGGCGCAGTGCGGGTGCCACGTAGAGGTCGAAGCAGACGAGGGCGGAGACCGGGTTCCCGGGCAGCCCGAAGAACAGCCGCTCCTCGCGCTCGGCGAAGACGAGCGGCTTGCCCGGCTTCTGCGCGACCCGCCAGAAGACCCGCTCGAGGCCGACCTCGGCGAGCACCTCCTTCACGTGGTCGAAATCCCCGACGGAAACGCCACCGATGGAGAGCGCGACGTCGAAGGAGGCCGCGCGCTCGATCGACTCGCGCAGCGTCCGTCGGTCGTCGCGCGCGATCGGCAGCACGACCGGCG
>JAGWVP010000123.1 GCA_018970825.1 bacterium
GCGCCGGTTGGGTCGGGTTCGTCGTTGCGGGCGTGCGTCATCGCTCGGTCCTCCGGGGAGGGCGGACGTGCGTGCGCGCGAACCGCTCCTCTTCAAGGCCTGCGAGGTTAGCTGTCGGGCTCGGGCTGAAGAGTGCCCTACGCTCGGAGAGCGATGCGCCCCTGGTGCTCGGGTCCCCCGCTCCCGCCTCCTGGCGGGATTCGGCGTTGGCGGGAAAGTAACGACGCCTCCCGCCTCCCGCAACGGGGTCAGGGCAGGAGTCGCGCCTGCATCGACGGATCGGGCAGCGGACACTCGGTCGTTCGTCCGAACCAGCGCGTCCGTCGGCGCGCGAGCGCGCGGTAGCCGACGTCGAGCAGGGCGAGCAGGGCGCGCGAGCGGGCGAGCGCGCCGGCGACCGACCATGCGCCGCCGGTCGCGGCGAGCGCCCGCAGGACGGCTTCGGCGCGCACGCTCGTGCGTCCGTCCGGTTCGAGCAGCACGACCGTGCCTTCGGGGCCGGCGTCGCGCAACGACGGCGGGAGCGTGCGGCGGGCCACCTCGCCGTCGAGCGGTGCGAAGCGCAGCCGGGCGCGTGCGTCGCGGGCCGCGAGGAAGCGCACGCCGCGATGGCAGAGGACGCACTCGCCGTCGAAGAAGACGACCGGGTGCCCCGCGCCGTCCGCGGATGGGCTCGACCCCACTTTCACGGGGTCGAGCCTAGCATCGGCGGAACGGCCCCGAAGGGACCGGGCGATCGTGGAGTCGGTGCGCGGGAGAAGGAGGTGGTGAATCGGTGCAGGTGCGCTCGGGTGCGTGAGCCGGGTTCGAGGTGTCGGTGGATCGCCCGGGAGGTCCCTCGGGTGAGCGCACGACCTGCCATCGTTCGCGCTTCGAAATCAAGCGTCGCCGACCGCGCCGGAGGCCGCGCGACCCGTCCGCGCGGTCAGCGTCGCTGCGAGTCCTCGAGGTAGGCGCGCCGCAACTCGTCGATCAGCGCGTCGCGCCGGTCGTAGAGCCGTCGTGGGGTCCGGGGCGCGTGCGTCGCGAGCGCGTAGGCGGCGAGGACCGGCAGGCCGATCGTCGAGTCGAGGTAGCAGACCACCGTGTCCGGCAGCGCCTCGGGGTCGATCTTGCCCCAGCTCACCGCCTCGTTCGGGGTGGCGCCGGAGAGTCCGCCGGTGTCGGGGCGCGCGTCGGTCATCTGGATGAAGTAGTCGTGGCCGCTCTCGTCGAGGCCGAGCACCTCCTGGATCTGGGGCTCGGTCTGGAGCACGAAGTTCTTCGGCGAGCCGCCGCCCAGGATGAACACGGCGCTCTTGCCGCCGCCGCGCTTGGCGTCCCAGACGATCGCGGCCGTCTCGTTCACGTCGCGCGACGGGTTGATCCGCAACAGGTTGCCCGCGAGCTCCGTCGCCGCCACGTTCATGCCGATCGAGGAGTCGCCCGGAGAGGAAGTGTAGATCGGAACGCCGTGGGTATGCGCCACCGCGAGCAGCGAGCGACGCGAGAGGCCGAGCGCTCTCTCGCGCTCGAGGACGTAGCGGCCCGCCTTCCAGTGGAACTCGGCGGTACCCATCTCCTGCTGGAACTCCGGCTGGCGGATGACCTCCCGGTAGAAGGCGTCGGTCTTCAGAAGCACGTCGTAGTCGAAGAAGATGTCGTAGATCCGGACGACACCCTCGGCGCGCAGCTCGACGTCGTCCACGCCGGGGCTGCCCTGGTGCATGGCGAGGCCGATCCCGTAGTGAGTGTCGTGGTAGAGGTTCGCTCCGGTCGACACGATCCAGTCGATGAAACCCGCCTCGATGAGAGGGATGAGCGCCGAGGTCGCGAGCCCGGCCGGGGTCAGCGCGCCGGTGATGCTCACGCCCACGGTCACGTCTGGCTCGAGGATCTTGCGTGCGAAGAGCTGGCAGGCCTCCCGCAGCCGGCCCGCGTTGTAGGAGAGCAGGCAGCGGTCGACCAGGTCGACGATCGAGGTCGTCGGCGAGATCGGCAGCGGGTCGATCTTCGGCAGGCGCGAGAGCTTCGGAGCGGGCATGGAGCGCGGGGTAGACGACGCATCCGATGGTCGCAAGCGGCAGCGTGCCCGCCGGGCGCGACCGCGCGTCGGAACGGGCTCGCGCTCCGGGCCGTCGCGGTTCGGCGGTTGACTCGTGGCCGGTCCCGCTCCAAGAGATCGCATCGCTTCCCGCCTGATCCTCCTTCTCGCGACCGGTTTCGGCGTGGGAAACGTCTCGAAGGCCCCCGGGACCCTGGGCTCGCTGCTCGCGATCCCGGCCTACCTCGCGGCCCCGGTGCTGCACCGGTCGTCTCCGCTCGCGGCGCTGCTGCTCGTCGCCGCGGTCGTGGCCGCGGTCGCGATCGCGGACCGCGCCGACCGCCTGATCGGAGAGCACGACAGCGGCCGCATCGTGATCGACGAGATCGCCGGCATGCTGGTCGCCCTCGCGGGCCTGCCGCCGAGCGCGCTCGCGATCGCGCTCGCGTTCACGGCGTTCCGCGTCTTCGACATCGCGAAGCCGTGGCCGGCCGGGGCGGTCGACCGTTCCTGGCCGGGCGGCGCGGGCGTCGTGCTCGACGACGTGGTGAGCGGCGTCTACGCGAACCTCGTCGTACGGGCGCTGCTCGCTCTCGCGGCGGTCGGCCCGGCCTGAGCAGGGCGCGCGAGATCAGGCCTCGTCGCAGCGAAGTCCGAGACGAAGCGCCGTGATCGCCTCCGCCGCTTCGGCGACCGCGGGCCCGGTGGCCTCGTTCGCCGCGCGCACCCCGCGTGCGAGGCGGTCGCATGCATCCGCGAATCGCTCGGCGCGCAGCATCTGCGCCGCGCGCCGGACCACTCGACGCGCCGTCCGCACCGAGGGGCCCCGCAGGAGCCCGTCGCGGCGCAGCTTCCCGACCCTCCGGAAGACGCCCCACGCCTCGTCCTCGAAGGGGACGGCGCGGGTCGCGATCGCGTCGCGCACGGCCGCGTAGGCGGGCTTGGGCTCGAGATCCCGGTCGAAGAGCAGCGGGTCGTTCGGGGCCGCGAGGTCGAAGGGTGGGGCGTGGTCGAGCCACGAATCCCCGTCCTGGATTCCCCAGGTCGTGATCCCCCGGCAGGAGGGAACGGCCATGCACGCGGACACGACGTCGCCGAAGAAGGCCGCCTGGCGCGCGAGCGGGTCGGGGTCGTCGCGGAAGTGCCAGGACGACACGTCGAGTTCGGTGATCTCGATCTCGACGCCGAGATCGGCGATCGCGCGCAGTTCCTGCTCCATCGTCGCGCGGTCGGGCAGCGGAAAGAACGGGTAGAAGTGCCCCTGGATCCCGACGCCGTCGATCGGCACGCCGCCCGCGCGGAGGTTCCCGACCAGCGTGCGCAGCGCGGCGAGCTTCGGGCTCGGCCAGGAGAGCACGTATTCGTTCAGGTAGAGGCTCGCGCCGGGTGCGAGCGCGCGAGCGAGCGCGAAGGAGAGCCCGAGGTAGCCCGGGCCGAGTGCGTCGAGGAAGACGTTCTTCGCGAGCACCGTGCCCGCGACCTCGAGCGGCTCGTTCACGACGTCCCACTGGGCGACGCGTGCGCCGTAGCGGCCGACCATCGTCCCGAAGTGTTCGCCGAGGAGCTCCGACATGCGCGCGGCCGGGTCGGCCGCGGCCGCGACCGTCGAGGCGAGGTCCGACGGCATCTGCATCACGCCCCAGGCCAGCGTGTGCCCCCGCAGTCGCATCCCGTTCGTCTCGGCGAAGGCGGCGATCTCGTCGGCGTCCGCGAACCCGTAGTTCCCGACCCGGGGCGCGATCTCGCCCCACTTCATCGCGTTCTCGGCGGTGACCGACGTGAAGTGCTCCGCGAGCAGGGCGCGCTCCGCGTCCGACTGCCCGGTCGAGGCGATCGCGCCGAAGTGGACTCCGGCGCGTCGCGCGGTCTCGGCGATGGTGCAGGCGGCACCGGGCCTGGCGCAGTCGCGCGCGACGATCGCGCCGGAGACGGCGGGCGCGAGCAGCGCCGCGGCCGTCGCCGCCGCGACGAGGAGGCCCCCGCGGGCCGAGATGCTCGCCATGACCGATCGACTAGGGCGATGTCCGCGGGGCGCGCAAGGCCCGATCCGGTGCGACGTCGCCCCGGGCCCGCGCCCGCCGAGCCTCAGGCGGCCGCCCCGGGGCCGCGGGCGAGCGCCCGGCGCTGATCCGAGGTGAGGGTCGAGCCGTCGGGGCTCCAGCCCGGGGGGGCGAAGGCGTAGCCCAGGGCCTCGCGAGGGGAGCGCGCCCGGCGCAGGTCCCGGAGGAGGGCCTTCCACTCGTGGAAGGCGATCTCGACCGGGCGGAAGGTGTCGAGGTTCCTCGTGATCCCGTAGTGCACCGGTGCTCGCTCGGGCTCGAAGGTCCCGAACAGCCGGTCCCACACGATCAGGATCCCGCCATGGTTGCGGTCGAGGTACTCGACCTCGGTGCCGTGGTGGACGCGGTGGTGCGACGGCGTGTTGAGCACGGCCTCGAGCGCGCCCATCCGCCCGACGAGTTCGGTGTGGATCCAGTACTGGTAGAGGGTGTCGACGGCGCGCGCCGCCATGATGAGCCATGGCTCGAAGCCGACGAGGGCGAGCGGCCAGTAGAAGACCGCGCCGGTGATCGGGGTCGTCCACGACTGCCGGAGCGCGGTCGAGAGGTTGTAGTGCTCGCTCGAGTGGTGGTTCACGTGCGCGGCCCAGAGGATGCGCACGTCGTGGTGCAGGCGGTGGAACCAGTAGTAGCAGAAGTCCACGCCGACGAGTGCTCCGAGCTGCACCTTCCACGAGGACGCGTCGAGTCGCACGGGAGCGTGCGCGAGGATCCAGCCGAGGACGGCGAGCTCGGCGATCGCGACGACCCCGTTCACGACCACGTTGCCCGCGCCCATGAGCAGGCTCGCGCGGGTGTCGCGCCGGCCGTACCCTGCGAGGTCCGGGCGCGAGCGGAGGAGACGAGCCTCGATCGCCATCGTGGCGACGAAGAAGGGAATCGCTGCGGCGACGGCTTCGGTCATGGTGCGTCCCGGGCGGCCCGCTGCGCGGCGCCGGCCCGACGCTCCGAGGGTATTCACCGACGGAGCCGGTGCAATCGGCGGCCGCGGCGGGGGGATCTGGACCTCCGTTCGTCCCGGGTCTAGGAAGGGGGGCCGCCGTCGGCCCGGAGGTCCTCGCTTGGAGAAAGTCGTCATCCTGTCCACCGGCGACGAGCTCACGACGGGCAAGATCGCCGATACGAACGCCCAGTGGCTCGCGGATCGCTGCGTCTCGCTCGGGCTCGAGGTCGCGGGCACGCTGGTCGTCGGCGACCACCGGGACCGCATCACCTGGGCCTGGGAGCGGGCCTTCGAACTCGGCGATCTCGTCGTCTGCACCGGCGGGCTCGGCCCGACGGTGGACGACCTGACGACCGAGACGGTCGCGGCGCTGCTCGGCGAGGAGCTCCGCTTCGACGAGGCGTCGGCGCAGCGCATCCGCTCGTTCTTCGAGCGCATCGGCCGCCCCATGTCGCAGAACAATCTCCGCCAGGCGCAGTTCCCGGCGAGCGCGGTCATTCTCGACAACCCGCTCGGCACGGCTCCGGGCTACCGGGTCACCTGCGAGCGCGACGTCGTGCCGCTCGGCGGCGCGCCGACGCGCGCGACCCGCCACCTCGTCGTCATGCCGGGCGTGCCGCGCGAGATGAAGCCGATGTTCGACGAGCGGGTGGCACCCTGGATCCGCGGGCTGCGCGACCCCGGGGAGGTCTCGGTCGTCCGCACCTTCCAGACCTTCGGCATGAGCGAGTCGGCGCTCGACGAGGCGGTGAACGCGATCATCGCGCCGGGCGAGGCGCGGATCGGGTTTCGCGCGAGCTTTCCGCAGATCTCGGCGAAGCTGCTCGTGCGCGGCCGACCCGCGGAGGCCGAGCGACGTGCCGACGAACTCGCCGAGCGCATGCGCGCCAAGCTCGGCCCGGTCGTGTTCGGCGAGGGCGAGACGAACATGGAGACCGAGACGGGGCGTGCGCTCCGCGCGCGCGGTGCGACGGTCGCGGTCGCGGAATCCTGCTCCGGCGGGCTCGTCGGCCATCGCCTCACCGAGGTCCCGGGCTGCTCCGCGTACTTCCTCGCCGACTACGTCTGCTACTCGAACGCGGCCAAGGTCGACGTGCTCGGCGTCTCCCGCGAGACGCTCGAGCGCCACGGCGCGGTGAGCGAGGAGACGGCCCGCGAGATGGCGCAGGGCGCCCGTCGTCGTTCGGGTGCCGACGTCGCGGTCGCGACGACCGGCATCGCCGGGCCCGACGGGGGCACCGCCGAGCGCCCGGTCGGCACGGTCTGCTTCGCGCTCGCGGCGGACGGGGTGCTCGTCTCGCGGCGCCACCAGCTGTGGGGGACCCGGGACTGGGTGAAGCTCCTGACCTCCCAGCTGGCGCTCGACTGGGTGCGCCGCTGGGCGCTGGGGTTGCCGGTGCTGGATTCCGGCTTCCGGAAGTGATACGAAGAAAAGGCGAAGATCGAAAAAGGCACCAAATCCATGCCCTCCCCGCCGTTACCGGGCGGGGTTTCCGGCCCCCGGGGCCCCGCTAGAGGGGCTCCCGCCGGGGTTCCGAGGGGCGGGACGGCCGGGCCGGAGAACACGGGAACGGGGAAGAGGCCGCGGGGCGGCCAAGGGGGATGAAGATGGAAGGAAACCGGGAGCGGGATCGGGCGGTCGAGCTGGCGATCGGCCAGATCGAGAAGCAGTTCGGCAAGGGCGCCATCATGAAGATGGGGGCGGACTCGGTCACGCCCGACGTCGCGACCGTCTCGACGGGCTCGCTCTCGCTCGACATCGCGCTCGGCGTGGGCGGCCTGCCGCGCGGCCGCGTGATCGAGATCTACGGCCCCGAGTCCTCCGGCAAGACGACTCTCGCGCTCCAGGTCGTGGCCGAGGCGCAGAAGGAGGGCGGCATCTGCGCCTTCGTCGACGCCGAGCACGCGCTCGACACCGGCTACGCCCGCAAGCTCGGCGTGAAGCTCGACGACCTCCTGATCTCGCAGCCCGACAACGGCGAGCAGGCGCTCGAGATCGCCGAGACGCTCGTGCGCTCCGGCGCGCTCGACGTGCTGGTCGTCGACTCGGTCGCGGCACTCGTGCCCCGGGCCGAGCTCGAGGGCGACATGGGCGACCCGCAGATGGGTCTCCAGGCGCGCCTCATGTCGCAGGCGCTGCGCAAGCTCACCGCAACCATCGCCCGCTCCCGCACGATCGTGATCTTCATCAACCAGATCCGCATGAAGATCGGCGTCATGTTCGGCAATCCCGAGACGACGACCGGCGGCAACGCGCTCAAGTTCTACGCCTCGGTCCGGATGGACATCCGGCGCATCGGTGCGATCAAGCAGGGCGACGACGTCGTCGGCAGCCGCACCAAGGTGAAGATCGTGAAGAACAAGGTCGCGCCGCCGTTCCGCGAGGCCGAGTTCGACATCCTCTACAACCAGGGCATCTCGCGCGAGGGTGAGCTCATCGACTTCGCCGTCGACAAGGGCGTCATCAACAAGGCGGGCACCTGGTTCAGCTTCGGTGACGAGCGTCTGGGACAGGGCCGCGAGAACACGCGTCTGTTCCTGCGCGAGCACGCCGACATCCGCGCCAAGATCGAGGCCAAGCTGTTCCCGCTGCTCGGCCTCAAGGTGGCGGGTGCCCCGGCCTCGGCCAACGGTGCGGCGGTGAACGGTGCCGCTGCGGAAGCGGGCAAGGTCGCGGCGGGCATCACGCCGGCGCGTCCGGTGGCCGCGCCCGCCATGGCGGAGCGTCGCAAGTAACACGCGGTACGACCGGGTGGGGCGCGACACACCCCGCGCCTCACCCGCGTCGCTTCGTTCCCATTCCTTCGTCCCCGGTGTGCGCTCCCCCGGGGCACGAGTCCGCCCGACCGCATGAGGTGATCGTGGCCGCACGTCGTCGTCGCAGCGAACCGCAGGAGGTGGCGGCCGACGATCCCGCCGCCTGTCGCGAAGCCGCGCTCAAGCTGCTCGAGCGCACGCGTCGCACCCGGCTCGACCTCACGCGACGGCTCGCCGACAAGGGCTACCTGCCCAACGTCATCGAGGCGGTGGTCGAGCGTCTGGCCGAGGTCGGGCTCGTGGACGACACCGAGTACGCGCGCGCCTGGCTCGCGGGCCGGTGGGGGCGCCGCC
>JAGWVP010000124.1 GCA_018970825.1 bacterium
GCGGCGAGCAGGACGACGAGGGCGAGCCAGCCCGGCCGCACCGAGCGCATGGCGGCGAGCGACTCCCCGACGTCGAGACCGTGCAGCGAGTACCAGAGCGCCGCGACCGTGACGGCGAGCGACAGCGCGATCTGGGTGCGTCGGCTCACGCGTCGGCCGTGCGGGAGCCGGCCGCCGCGATCCGCAGGGATTCGGCGAGCGTCCGCGCGAGCCGCCGGTAGCCCTCGGCGACCGGTCCCTCGCCGAGCGCGATCGGGACGCCCTCGTCTCCCGAACGGCGCACCTCGGGATCGACCGGCAGGGAGGCGAGCAGCGGCGCACCGGCGGCGCGGGCCACGGCCTCGCCCCCGCCCCGCCCGAACACGTCGTCGTGACGGCCGCAGGACGGGCAGTCGAACCCGGCCATGTTCTCGATCACGCCGAGGATCGGCACCTGCACCTGCCTGAACATCGCGACCCCGCGCATCACGTCGCGGAGCGCGACTTCCTGGGGCGTCGTGACCACCACCGCGCCGGCGAGACGCACCTGCTGGGCGAGCGTGAGCTGCGCGTCACCGGTCCCCGGGGGAAGGTCGATGACCAGCACGTCGAGGTCGCCCCACTCGCAGTCCGCGAGGAACTGGCGCAGCAGCCCGGCGACCATCGGTCCTCGCCAGATCACCGGCGAGGTCTCGTCGAGGAAGAAGCCCATCGAGATGCAGCGGACTCCGTGGCGCTCGACGGGATGGAAGCGGTTGCCGCCGGCGGCGAGCGGGCGCGCGTCGGTGCCCATCATGATCGGCAGGCTCGGCCCGTGGACGTCGGCATCGAGCAGTCCCGCCCGGAGGCCCGTCGCCGCGAACGCGCACGCGAGGTTCGTCGCGACGGTCGACTTGCCGACGCCGCCCTTCGCACTCGACACGGCGAGGACCGTCCTCACGCCGGGGAGCGAAACCGGCTGGTCCGGCGTCGGACCGGTCCGCGGCGAGGCCGGCGGCTCGGCCGCAGGCGGTGCCACGACCACGCGGGCGACGAGCCCGCTCGATGCGATCGCCGCCGCGATCTCGCTCTCGATCACGGGCGGGACGTCGGTGCGCCCCCCCGGGAGCCGCAGGGCGACCACGGCCCGGTCGCCCTCGATCGAGATCTCGGCGACCATGCCGAGGCTCACGATGTCTCGCGGAAACCCGGGATAGCGCACCGCGGCGAGCATCCCGCGGATGCTCTCCGGTGTCGGCTTGTCGGTCGTCATGGGCTCGGGTACCTGTTCCGATTCGTATAACAGCGACTCCGCAGACCGAAAACTTGACCGGCGGCGGGGCGGTGGGATGCTCGGCGAGTGGACGCTGCCGAAACGATCGACTCCATGGCGAACCCGAACATCTCGACGGCGACCGCGGACCCGGCGACGGCCCCGGTCGCCCTGGTCGCGGACGAACTTTCCCGGGTCGAGGCTCGCATCCGCGAGCTCACGATGTCGCGGGAAGCCCAGCTCCAGTCGATCGGCCACGGGCTGATCGACGCGGGGGGAAAGCGGGTCCGCCCCGCGCTCGCCCTGCTGGTGTTCCGGGCCTGCGGCGGCGGCAACCCCGCCGACACGATCGAGGTCGGCGCGGCGCTCGAGCTGATCCACTCGGCGACGCTCCTCCACGACGACATCCTCGATTCCGGCCAGACCCGCCGCGGACGCCCTTCCCCGCTCGCGGTCCACGGACCTTCGCTCACGCTGGTCGCGGGCGATTTCCTGTTCAGCAAGGCCTTCGGGGTCGCCGGTCGTTTCGACGCCGAAGTCGTCGGCTGGGCGACGGACGCCTGCGTGAGCCTCTGCGAGGGCGAGATCATGCAGCAGCGGTTCCGCCGAAACCCGGCCGTCACCGAGGCGGACTACCTCGAGATCGCGGAGCGCAAGACGGCGGCCCTGTTCGCCGAGGCCGCACGCATCGGCGCGCATTTCGCGGGGGCTCCGGAGCAGGTCGTGGACGCCATGCGGGGGCTCGGCCGCGAGATCGGGATGGCCTTCCAGATGGTCGACGACCTGCTCGACGTCCTCGGTCCGGCCGAGGTCATCGGCAAGCCGGTCGGCAGCGATCTTCGCGAGGGCTCCCCCGCCTTGCCGACGGTCCTCGCCCTGCCGCGTCTCCCGGAGGTCGCCCGGGTCTTCGCCGATCCCGCGCCGTCGCCCGATCGCGTGCGGGCCGCGATCGCGGATCTCCGGGCCTCGAACGTCCTTCCGGAGGTGCGCCAGCGAGCCCGGGAACGCATCGCGACCGCGTTCGAGCACCTGGGCCGTCTCGGCCCCTCGCCGTTCCGCGACGCGCTCTCCGACCTCGTCGCGGAGATGCACGCCCGGACCGCCTGAGTCGGCCCGGGCATCGGAAGGGCCGCGTGGCGGCAGGCCCGGCGCGAGCCTAAAGTCGAGCCGGAACCCCATGCCGCGCGACCGCTTCGACCGGGAGATCGACTATCTCCGGATCTCGCTCACCGACCGCTGCAACCTCCGCTGCATCTACTGCATGCCGGAGACCGGGACGGCCCACGCGGAGCCGTCGGACGCGCTCGGTTGCGACGAGATCGAGCGCATCGTCGTCGCCGCAGCCGGAATCGGATTCCGCAAGGTCCGCCTGACGGGGGGCGAGCCCACCCTTCGACCGGACCTCCTCGAGATCGTCGAGCGCATCGCCCGCGTCCCGGGCATCGACGACGTCGCGATGACCACGAACGGCATCCTCCTCCCCGGACTCGCGACCGCGCTGCGGCGTGCGGGACTCCGGCGAGTGAACGTCCACCTCGACTCGCTCGATCCCGAGCGCGTCGCGCGCGTGATGCGGCGCGGGACGCTCGAACGGATCCTCGCCGGGATCGAGGCCGCCGAACGGGCCGGGTTCCACCCGGTCAAGGTCAACACGGTGGTCGTCGCCGGAGAGAACGACGGCGACGTGGTCGACCTCGCGCGCCTGACGGTCGAGCGCGACTGGCACGTCCGCTTCATCGAGCTCATGCCGCTCGGCGGCGGCGAGTGCGCGCGAATCGCGACGACCCGTTACGTCTCGAACTTCGGCACGCGCGCCCGGATCGAGGCGGCGCTGGGCCCGCTCGAACCGGTGGCGTCGTCCCATCCCTCCGACGAGGCCCGCAATTTCCGGCTCGCCGGGGCACGCGGCGTCGTCGGTTTCATCAGCCCGGTGTCCGAGCCCTTCTGCGGCACCTGCAACCGCATGCGTCTCACCTCGGACGGCCGCTTCCACCTGTGCCTCCTGAAGGACGACGAGCAGGACGTGATCGGCGCCCTTCGGCAGGGGGCCGACGCGGCGAGGCTGGGCGAGATCCTGCGCAACGCGGTCCTCGCGAAGCCGACCGGGCACGCCCTCGACGTCGGGGTGTCCACGACCGTGCGCTCGATGCATCACCTGGGCGGGTGATCCCACCCGGGACGGCTCCCGGCCGCGGGCTTGCACGCCCGGGGGTCGGGCCCGTAACGTCCCGGGCCATGGCATCGCTCTCGCTCGCCGACGCGCGGCGGATCTTCGGCGCGCGTCTCCTCGGCCCGGAGGGAATGGGGCGCGTCGTGGGCGACCTTCCCTCCCCTCCGGAGTCGTTGTCGATCGACGCGGACCTCGCGACGCGACTCGCCCGGGAGGGCTGCGCCCTCGTCTGGCGAGCGACCGCCACGGCCGACGGGCGCCCGATCACGCTCGCACGCCTGCACGAGGCGACGGCCGCCGACCGCTCGCGGGGATTCAAGGGCGAGGAGCCGTGGTTCGTCGACCTCCCGTTCGCCGCGGAGGAGACTCCCGAGACCGGGTGGGCGGTGTTCGCTCGCGCCCCCTGGCCCGAGACGCTCAACCGGACCTTCGGCGCGGGCGACGCTGCGCTCCGCACGAGGGCGGGCTCCTTTGCCTGGCGCAGGCGTCGCGCGGTCGAGATCGCCTACGATTGCTTCGCCGCGGCGGCCGCCGGCGAGCGCGTCCTCGAGCGGGCCTGGGACTGGTCGGGGACCGCTTCGACCGACGGCGGCCTTCTCACGCTCGGCGGGTTCGGCGACGCGGGCCTCGAGGTGATCGCCTATTCTCGGGCGGTCAAGCACGACGCGCTCGGCATCTGCCCGACCCTCCTCGCCTGAGGGTGCAGCCGGTCGATGCCCGCCCGCCGGGGCGGATCCGCGTCGGTGGACGTCCCCGGTCCGCCCGCCCGCGAGCGGGTTCACAGGCTCGCCGGCCGATGGTAGGCTCGTGGAGATGACTGCGACCGAGATTCGCGAGAAGATCGAGGCCCAGGTGCCGGGTGCGAGCGCCGACGTCCGCGACTACACGGGCACGGGAGACCACTTCCAGGTGCGCGTCGTCGCGACGGCCTTCCAGGGTCTCACGCGCGTCGAACGCCACCAGCTCGTCTACCGTGCCCTCGGAGCCGCCGTCGACGGGCACACGATCCATGCGATCGCGCTCGAGACGCTCACGCCGGAGCAGGCGGCCGGCCGATCCTGATCACCGCCCGCGGGGCGAAGGAAGGAAGACCATGGAATCGAACGTGAACGACCGCATCCGCGACGCGATCGCGAGCAACAAGGTCCTCATCTACATGAAGGGAAATCGTTCGTTCCCGATGTGCGGGTTCTCGGCCGCGACCGTCGAGGTCTTCGAGGAGCTCGGCGTACCCTACGAGACCGTCGACGTGCTGAAGGACCCGGAGATCCGGGAGGGGATCAAGCGCTTCTCCAACTGGCCGACGATCCCGCAGGTCTACGTGGCCGGCAAGTTCATCGGCGGCTGCGACATCGTCCGGGAGATGCACGCGGCGGGCGAACTCGAGCCGCTGGTCCGGGAAGCAGTCCAGTCCTGACCTTCCCTCCAGGCCCGGGTTGTCATCCGCCATGGCGTGTGCGATCCCATCGGCGAGCCCGCGGGCGGAGGGATCGCCGCGGGGACGATCGAAAGGGAGGAGGTGAGGTGATGGTGAAGGGGATCAAGGCGGCCATGCTGTCGGCCGGATTCGCGCTTCTCGCGGCGACGGCCGGGTGTTCGGCCCACGCCTCGGGCCCGAGCCCGCAGGAGCTCGCGATGCAGCGCGCCGAGCAGGCGGCGGTTCGCGCCGAGGCGGCGGCGACCCGCGCGGCGGCTTCGGCCGATTCGTGCGACGCGGCACAGGCCAAGTGCGAGGCGATGTTCCGCAAGGGCACGTTCAAGTAGGCCCGTCCGGACATCGAACGATTCGACGGCGGCTCCCGGCGACGGGAGCCGCCGTCGTGCTTTCGGGGACTTCCGGAAGGTCGTTGCCGCCCTAACGGCTTCGAGATCGCGGCCCCGGGAGGGAATTCGACGCCGTCTGCGACGGAAGCCCCGCGCAGAAACGGCCTCTACGGCGAGGGGATCGTCGACGCCGTCGCGGCGGTTCGGTAGCGGCGACAGGCCCGCATCCGGATCCGCGCAGCGAGGCGCGAGCTCAGCCGAGCGACGTGACCGCCTTCTCGATGGCGTCGAAGCCGTTGCGCAGGTTGTCGCGCGAGGTCGCGTACGAGATGCGGATGTGGTTCGGCGCGGCGAAGTCGTCTCCCGCGACGAGCGCGACTCTCGCCTCGGCGAGCAGGAACTCGCAGACGCGGTTCGCATTGCCGAGCGGCGCTCCCCGCCACGAACTCCCGAACAGGCCCGACACGTCCGGGAACGCGTAGAACGCCCCCTCGGGCCGCACGCACTTCACGCCGGGGATCCGGGAGAACCGCTCGACGACGTAGTCGCGTCGCCACCGGAACTCCTCGACCATCGGCGCGATCTCGTCCTGCGGCCCGGCGAGCGCCTCGGCCGCCGCGGCCTGGGACACGGCAGCCGGGTTCGAGGTGGACTGCCCCTGCAGCGTCGTGATCGCCTTGATGACCTCGACCGGCCCGGCCGCGTAGCCGAGCCGCCATCCCGTCATCGCGTAGGTCTTCGAGACCGAGTTCACGATCAGGGTCCGGGGACGCAGTTCCGGGTAGGTCGCGAGCAGGTGGGGCGGCATCGCCCCCTCGAAGTAGAGGACCTCGTACACGTCGTCGACGATGACGAAGACGTCGGGCGATTCGACCAGCACCTTGCCGAGCGCCGCGAGGGACGGTGCGTCGTAGGCGGCGCCGGTCGGGTTCGACGGGCTGTTCAGAACCACTCCCCGGGTGCGCGGTCCGATCGCCCGGCGCAACTGCTCCGGGGTGATCTTGAAGCCGGCCTCGGGCGACCCGTGCACGATCACCGGCTTCGCGCCGGCGAGCACGAGCATGTCCGCGTAGCTCACCCAGAACGGAGCCGGCAGCACGACCTCGTCGCCTTCCTCGAAGAGCGCCTGGAATGCGCCGAAGAGCGCGTGCTTGCCGCCGCAGGTCGCGAGCGTCTCCTCGGGTGCGTAGTCGAGACCGTTCAGTCGCTTCAGCTTCGAGACGACCGCGTCGCGGATCTGCTTCGTGCCGGCGACGGGGGTGTACTTGGTCGCACCGGCCGCGAGCGCGCGCACCGCCGCGTCCTTGATCCGCTGCGGCGTGTCGAAGTCCGGCTCGCCGGCCCCGAAGTCGATGACCTGGGTCCCCTGGGCGCGCAGCCGCGCGACCTCCGCGGTGACCGCGAGCGTCGCCGAGGGCTTGATGAGCCCGATTCTCTTCGCAAGACGCACCGTTCCCGACCTCCTGCGCCGACCCCGGTCGACGTCCGGTTCCGGTCTAGCCGACCCGCCGCGACCTGCAACGCGGAGCCGCTGCCGACGCCGGCGGGTCGACCCGGGTCGGAGCGCGCCGGGGCGACCGGGACTCTCAGCCGCGCGGCTTGCGGGCGAAACGCGAGACGAAGCGCTCGAGGACGAAGTCGGGTACGAGGTTGCGGACGTCGCCGCCGAAGCTCGCGACCTCCTTCACCAGCCGCGAACTGGTGTAGAAGTACGACTCGTCGGCCATCATGAACACGGTCTCGATGTGGGGCTTCAGGTGCCGGTTCATCATCGTCATCTGGAACTCGTACTCGAAGTCCGAGACGGCCCGGAGACCGCGCACGATCACGCGGGCGCCGATGCGGTCGGCGTAGTCGACCAGGAGCCCGGTGAACGAATCGACGACGACGCGGTCGCCCACGTCGGAGAAGGCCTCGCGGATCATGTCGACGCGCTCGGCGGGCGTGAACATCGCCGCGTCCTTGTTCGGGTTGTAGGCGACGGCGATCGTCAGGCGCGGAAACACCCGGAGGCTGCGACGGATGATGTCGACGTGACCGTTGGTGATCGGGTCGAACGACCCGGGGTACACCGCCATCTGCGCCGGCTCCGCCGCCCCCCGCGCCCTGGTGCCCGGGGCCGGGCGCACGGATGCCGAGCGGCGGGAGGACGGGCGGCGCGAGGCCGACTTCTTGCCGGATCCGGATCTAGTCGAGGGCATCGTCGCTTCCCTCCGGCCGTCCGGCCGGGGCTGGAACGTGGAAGAACGTGAGCTGGCCGTCACCATAGCACCGGACGTCGTCGGGTGCGCCCGCCTCCGGCGGCGCGGAAACCGTCTCGCCGCGCGCGGTCTCGATCACGATCCTCGCTCCCGGTGCGGCGAGCCCGAGTGCCAGGATCTCGCGCAGCGCGTCGTCGGCGGCCCCGCTGCGATACGGGGGATCGGCGAAGACGAGGTCGAAGCGGTCGCCCCGGGAGGCGAGGCGCCGGAGCCCCGCCCCGACCGCGCTCGCGACCACCTCCGCGCGGTCGCCGAAGCCGCAGCGTTCGAGGTTCGAGCGCGCCATGCGCGCCACCGACGGGGCCTGCTCGATCGCGACCAGCGTCGCCGCTCCGCGGGAGAGCGCCTCGATGCCGAGGGCGCCGGTCCCGGCGAACAGGTCGAGCACGCGACGGCCTGCGACCGCGTCCCTGCTCTCGAGGATCCCGAACAGCGATTCCCGGAGACGCGCGGAGCTCGGACGGACCGAGAGTCCGCGCGGCCCCTGCAGGACGCGTCCCTTCGCCTCGCCCGCGATCACCCGCACGACGCGTGCCCCGCCGCCACGCGCGGTCCTCTGGCAAATCGGTCGCGCGCGCGCAAGAAAGAGGCGTCATGCGGTGGGCTCTCGTTCCGGCGAAACTCGGTGCCGAGGCGAAGCGTCGGCTCGCGCCGGGTCTCGACGTCCTGCAGCGCCGGGCTCTCGCCCGCGCGATG
>JAGWVP010000125.1 GCA_018970825.1 bacterium
GCTGCCGCCTCTGCCGCGGCGTCCTTCGCGGCGGCACCCGCCTCGTGGGCCTTCGCCGCGGCGTCGGCCGCGGCATCGTGCGCGCGCGCTGCCGCGTCCGCGGCCGCGTCCTTCGCCGCGGTCGCCGCTCCGTGGGCGCGTGCCGCGGCGTCGGCCGCGGCATCCCTTGCCGCCGTCCCGGCGGCTGCCGCGTCCGCGGCCGCGTCCTTCGCGGCCCGTTGAACGTCGGCGGCTGCGTCCTTGACGGCGCTCCCCGCCGTGGCGGCCGCGTCGCGCGTCCTCGCGGCCGCGTCCGCCGCCGCGCGCGCCGCCGCGTCGGCGGCCTGCTTCGCCTTCGCCGCCGCGTCGTCGGTCGCGCCCTTCGCCTTGTCCGCCGCCGCATCGACCTTCTTTGCGGCCTCCTCGCCGCAACCCTGCGGGCCGCAGCCGGATACGACGATCGCCAGCGGTATCGCGAGGCCGAGGCCCACGAGGACTCTTCCCGTTCGCTTCATCGCTCGCTCCCTCCTCCGCGCCCGACCCGCCGGGCGCCGGACCGGCAGTCGCACGCGGGGCGGCCCCGGCGCAACCGTGGGGTGGGCGCCGACGCCCCGGACACCGGGTCCGCGGGCCGGTGAGCGCCGGAAGGCGTGCCGGGTTGGCCGGGCTCGACGTCCCGGCTAGAGGATCGGGGCTCCCCGCCCTCGCCTCGAGGCTCCGCGGAGAGGGATCCGACTGCCATGCCGATCGACCTGAATGCGCTGCTCGACCCCGCGACGACCGCCGTCGCGACGATCGAGTGCCAGCGCGGGGTCGTGGGCGCGGCCGGGGCGCTCTCGGCGCTCGCGGAGGCGGTGCGGGAGGTCGGACTGCTGCCTCGCATCGGTCGCGTGCTCGCGGCCGCGCGGGCGGCCGGGGTACCGGTGCTGCACGGCACCGTCGTTCGCCGCCCCGACGGGGGCGGCAGCACCTCGAACTGCCGCCTGTTCGCGGCGGCGCGGAAGTCGAAGGGGCCCCGGATGATCGCCGGCAGCGAGCCCGCGCTGCTCGCCCCGGAGCTCGGACAGGCCGAAGACGACTACGTGCTCCCGCGGCACCACGGCGTGTCGCTCTTCCACGACGGGGAACTCGACTCGATCCTGCGCAGCCTCGGCGTGAAGACCGTCGTGCTGCTCGGCGTGAGCGTGAACGTGGCAGTGACCGGCACCGCGATCGAGGCGGTCAATCGCGGCTACCAGGTGGTCGTGCCGCGGGACGGCGTGACGGGCGTGCCGCTCGAGTACGCGCGTGCGGTGATCGAGAACACCCTTGCGATGTTGGCGACCGTGCCGAGCTGCGACGACGTGGTCGCGGCTTTCGCGGGTCGTACCCGGTGAGACGCCTCGACGAGGCGCGACGGAGGAAGCCCGAGTGAGCGATCTGGTTCTGAGCGAGGAGCAGGAGCTCCTGCGGTCGACGGCGGCCGACTTCGTGAAGGCCAACCTGCCGGTGGGCCGCCTGCGTCGCATGCGGGACGCGGGCGATCCGCTCGGCTTCTCTCCCGAGGCCTGGAAGCGCATGGGCGAGCTCGGCTGGCCGGGGATCGTCCTGCCGGAGGAGTTCGGCGGCCTCGGCCTCGGCTATGCCGACCTCGCGGTGGTGCTCGAGCAGGTCGGGGCCGCCCTCGCGCCGGAGCCCTTCCTTTCGACGGTCCTGCTCGCCGGCAACGCGATCCTGCTCGGCGGCGACGACGAGCAGAAGAAGGCCTGGCTGCCGCGGGTCGCCGCGGCGGACGTGGTCCTCGCCTTCGCGCACCACGAGCCCGGTGCCCGGCACCGTCCGCTGCGCGTGCGGACGAGGGCCGAGAAGTCGTCGCGCGGCTTCCGGCTCACCGGACGGAAGGACATGGTCTTCGACGGCGACGGCGCCGAGGCCCTCGTGGTCTCCGCGCGCGTCTCGGGCGGAGCCGACGACCGCGACGGGCTGGCGCTCTTCCTCGTCGACCGCCGCGCACCCGGACTCGCCGTCCGCGGGCAGCAGCTCGTCGACCACCGGCGCTCGGCGCTGGTCTCGCTCGACGGCGTCGAGGTCCCGGAGTCGGCCGCGATCGGGAAGCCGGGCCAGGCCGGTCCGACCGTCGAGCAGGTACTCGACCGTGCCGTGGTCGGGTTGTGTGCCGAGATGCTGGGCGGCATGGCCTGCGCCTTCGAGGCGACGGTCGCCTACCTCCGCGAGCGGAAGCAGTTCGGCGTCGTGATCGGCACCTTCCAGGCGTTGAAGCACCGCGCGGCGCGCATGCTGGTGGAGGTCGAGCTCGGTCGCTCGGCCGTCATGGCCGCCGCGCGCGCGGTCGACGACGGCTCGCCCGACGCGGGGCTCCTCGCCTCGGTCGCCAAGGCCCGGCTCTCCGAGGGCTACGTCGCGGTCGCGAACGAGGCCGTCCAGATGCACGGCGGCATCGGCATGACCGACGAGTACGACATCGGCTTCTACCTGAAGCGCGCGCGCGCCGCCGAGCAGACGCTCGGCGACGCGGCCTTCCACCGCGACCGATTCGCGGCGCTCCAGGGCTTCTGACCGGCAAGGAGGGATCCGTGGCGAGAGCCTTCATGGAGAGATTCGACCCGTTTCTCGAGCCGGCGGAGGCCGACGCGATGGTCCGGCTCTTCGAGACCTTCCCCGGCGGCTACGGGATGTACGTGCAGGAGTCGCCGAAGGCGGGGATCGGACAGGGCTTCCTGCAGCGACACGACGCGGCGCTCCACTTCTTCGAGACCGGCGGGAGGTCGGGCAAGGCGGTCTCGCTCGAGACCTTCGCCGCGCGCGCGAACACGCTGCGCGAGACCTACGCCTACGACCGTCCCGTCGTCGCGGGGATCGAACCGCTGCTCTCCAACGAGAAGTTCGCCGCCGCCGCGCGGCGCCTCTTCGGCAAGCCGATCGTCGTGCCGAACATCGTCTACGCGAACGTCGTGCTGCCGGGACAGGAGCTCTCGGTGCACACCGACGTGCCCGAGTTCCGAGGCGCGAGCCGCAAGCACGAGCCCGAGTGGCTGCTCGTCGTGATGCACCTCTCGGGCCTGTTCGAGCGCTGGCGCATGCCGATCGCGACCGGCGTGTCGTGGTACGGGAACTGCGCGGGCGGCGGGTTCTACGCCTATCCCGAGGGGATCGAGGGCGCCGAGGAGCAGCTTCCGCCGAAACACAACACGGCGACGCTCCTCGACACCGACAGCGTCTTCCACGGCGTCGACCTGGTCGGCGAGCCGGACGTCGATCTGCCCGACCTGCAGCCCGGCATCCGGCTCCGGCACGACGGGGGCACCCGCTGGCACGTCGAGCGCGACGGCCGCGAGATCGCGCGCTACGACTGGGACGACATCCGGCTCTCGATCTCGTGGAAGGCCTACTGCTTCGCGGACGAAGCGGAGCGTCGGATGGTGGACGAGCATTCCGACGACCTGCTGCACGAACAGATCATGGCGATGCTGGTCGAGGACCTGCGCCGGCGCGGCCGCCTCCGGGGCGACGTCCCGCCCGACCGCGAGCTCGGCGAGATGCTCATCCGGGAGTACGTTCGATTCCCGCTCCAGCCCCACGTGCGGCAGGCGAAGTCCCCGGCCGCGGAGGCCCGGGCGTCGTGACGGCGCACGCGGTCGGTAACGCATCCTCACGCGGACGCGCCCGCCGTCTCGGGCGGTGCACGGTCGTGATCGCCGCGGCGGTCGCCGCGGTTCTCGCCGGCGACGGAACCCTCGCTCCCTGCCGTGCCCAGGTGGGCGCCGAGATCGCGCCCGGCGGCCCCGGCGCCGTCCCGTCGAGGCCCGGAGCGACCGGGGGCGAAGTGCTCTACATGCGCTATTGCGCGTCCTGTCACGGGGTGACCGGACACGGCGACGGGCCGGTCGCGAGAGAGCTCCGCAAGCCGCCGCCGGACCTGACGCTCCTCGCCGCACGAAACGGCGGAAAGTTCGACGAGCGGTCCCTCGTCGCGGTGATCGACGGGCGCCGATCGATCGCGGCGCACGGCGGGCGGGCCATGCCGGTCTGGGGAGACGTGTTCGACACGGAACTCGCGGGTGCGCCCCACGCGCAGCGACAGAACCTGCTCCGGTCGACCGTGCTGGTCGACTGGCTGCGATCGATCCAGGAACGCTGAGCCGGCACGTCGTGCGCCTTCAGCGCGCGGCGTCGCCGCCGATCTCGCGCAGGAGCGTTTCTTCGAGCCAGCCCAGCTCCGCTTCGATGGGACCGAGCGAGGCCCGGTTGAGCGCCTGCAATCCGGCGAGACCCGTCAGCACCGCGATCGCATAGAGCATGAGGGATCGCGTCCGCCCCGGGGGAAGCCTGGTCTCCGGGAACGAGCGCTTCCAGACGTCGGTCCACGCGGCGAGCAACCGCTCCCGCCACGGGGCGGTCGGGTCGGGGGGCAGGTTCGCCAGGATGGCGAAGGTCGTCCGGTAGTGCGGGCTGCCGAAGTGCCGCCAGGCGCACCGCACGAAGCCCGCGACCCGCTCCCCGAGAGGACCTCCCGTCGGGACCTCGTCGAGCGTCTCGGTGAAACGCGAGAAACTCTCCTCGAGCACGGCCGCGAGGATCCCGTCCTTGTCGCCGAAGTGGTGCTGGACCGCTCCCCACGTGAGCCCCGAGCGCCGGGAGATCTCCGAGGCGGTGGCGCCCGGGTAGCCCATCTCCGCGATGCACTCGACCACCGCATCGATGGCGCGCCGACGAGTATCGGCGGAGCGGTCCCCCCTCGGCCGCCGCTGGGCGAGCCGGCGTCCGGCGAGGATCGCCGGACGGGCGACGGCCGCGGTCGGCTGGTCCTTGGCACGGGGCGAGCCGGCCGATCTTTTCGGGGTCGCCACGCGATTTTCCATTGCGTTCGTAATGTACCTGGCGGTATGGGGATTTCGTTTTCCGGCTGGAACCCGGGGACGGCCCGCGAACCGGGGAAGGAGCGTTCTTCCATCATGTGGACACCCAAGCGCAAGTCCGACCACGACCTCGACCCGCGACTGCCGATCCCGACGCAGATCGTCTCCAACGGCGAGTACCTGCCCGAGCCGCAGACTCCGCGTCAGAAACAGGTCGAGGCGCTCGTCGCCGACCTCGCCGACCGCCGCGCCCGGGCCCTCGGCGTGTCCCGTCGCGACTTCCTGCGCACGGCCGCGGGCACCGCGACCGTCATGTTCGCGATGAACCAGGTCTACGGCTGCAGCGACGGCGGCTCCGGCGACGGCGGCGCCTTCTCGATCTGCGAGGCCGATACGAGGGATCCGGCGCGCGCGCGCGAGGTCTTCTCGGCCGACTACTTCGTCATGGACGTGCAGACCCACCACGTCGACCTCGACGGCGCCTGGTACCAGGTCGCGAAGGACGCGGTCGCGAACCTTCGCTTCACCGACTTCGAGGACTGCTCGCCGTCCGACACCGACTGCAAGCTCTCGCTGGTGACCCAGGACCACTTCATCCGGGAGATGTTCCTCGAGAGCCAGACCGCGGTCGGCGTCATGAGCGGCATCCCGCCCGGGGTCGGCGGCATCCTGCCGAACGCGACGATGGCCGCGACGCGCGACCGGGTGAACGCGCTCGCGAACTCCCAGCGCATGGTCGCCCAGATGCTCATCGAGCCCACCGTCTCCGAGGCGGTCGGCGCGATCTCGCGCACGTCGGTGTACGACATCGAGCGCAACGTGAAGGACCTCGGCTCGGCCGCGATCAAGTGCTACCCCGGCGGCGACGTCTGGTGGCTCGACGACGAGAAGGTCGCCTACCCGATGTACGAGGCCGCGGTGAAGGCGGGGATCAAGGTGATCGCCGTCCACAAGGGCTTCCCGCAGCTCTTCGGGCCGCAGGCCGCCGAGCGCGTCCAGTCGATCGACATCCCGAAGGCCGCGCGCGACTGGCCGCAGCTCAACTTCGTGATCTACCACTCGGGCTACTTCCCGAGCGAGACGACGCTCGCGAACGGCACGGTCGTGCCGGCGGGCATCGAGCAGTTCGCCCGGGTGATGGAGCAGAACCCCGACATCGACAACGTCTACGCCGAGATCGGCAGCACCTTCGCGGTCGCGATCGCCGGCGGTGCGGTGGCGGGACAGGAGATCCTCGGGCGGCTCATCCAGGTGCTCGGCTCCGATCGCATCTGCTGGGGCACCGACTCGGTGTGGTGGGGCTCCCCGCAGTGGCAGATCGACGCGATGAAGGTCTTCCAGATCTCGGAGCGGGTGCAGAACGACAAGGGCTACGCCGCGATCACCGACGAGGACCGCGCCCGCATCCTCGGGCTCAACTCGGCGCGCCTCTACGGCGTGGACGCCGACGCCGTGCGTTGCTCGGTCGTGAACGACTCGTTCGCCCTCGCCCGCGCCGAGCTGCAGTCGGGTGCGCCGCGACCGGTCACGCAGCCCCTCGGGCCCCGGACCCGGCGCGACTTCCTGCGCCTGCAGGCCTTCGAGGACGCGATCGACCACCTGCGGAAGTCGGTGGGCTGAGGACACGCCGAGCTCCCCCGCGAATCCCCTTTCATGGCCGCAGCCGCGGCCGCGGAGAATCCCCGTGAACTCGATGACCCAGACGTCCCGATTCGCCCTGCTGGCCCTGGTGGCGACCCTCGCCCAGGCCTGTGGCGGCTCTTCCGGCGGCGGACCGATGCAGGGCGGCAACACGCCGACGCCCGTGCCGAGTTCGACGCCGGCCGACACCGCCTGCAAGCCCGGCCAGGAGAGCTTCGCGAGCACCCGGGATGCCGTGCAGCAGAGGGTGTTCGAGCGCGGGGGCTGCACCCAGGACGCCTGTCACGGCAGCAACGGCTCGGGTGGGCTCCGCCTCTCCGAAGACGTCGCCTACGCGAGCCTGGTCGGCGTGCGTTCGAACGCGAGCGCGCTCTCGCGGGTCGAGATCGGCGACGAGGAGCGCAGCTTCCTCTGGCTCAAGCTCGCTGCCGCGACGCGCCCGGGATCGTACCAGGTCGCGGGCTCGCCGATGCCGATCGGGCGCGCGCCGATCTCCGAGCAGGACCTCGAGCTCCTGCGCCTCTGGATCTACGCGGGTGCGCCGGAAGACGGCGTCGTGAACGGGACCGAAGCGCTGATCGACGCCTGCCTGCCCGATCCCGAGCCGATCGAGATCGCACCGCTGCCCTCGCCCGCGCCCGCGCAGGGCTTCCAGCTCGTGATGCCCGAGTGGAAACTCGACCCGAGCAGCGAGTTCGAGGGCTGTTTCGCCACCTGGTACGACGTGGGCGACCAGGTCCCCGCGGAGTACCTCGACGCGACGGGAACCCAGTTCGCGTTCGGCGCGAACGAGGTCCGCCAGGACCCGCAAAGCCACCACGTCTTCCTCTATTATCCGACCGGCAACTTCTCGCCGGGCGGCGTGGACGTCTACGATCCGGCCTTCGGCAGCTGGACCTGCCGCGGCGGAAGCGAGGACGGCGCATCCTGCGATCCGAAGGACGCGTCCGACTGCAGCGGGGGCGGGCTCTGCGCGAGCGAGCTGAAGCGCAGCTTCGGTTGCATCGGCTACGGCCCCTCGAGCGCGGGATTCACGATCCTGATCGGCGGCGCGGGCCAGCCCGTGAGCCGCTCGGACTACCCGGCGGGCGTCTACGGCCAACTGCCGACGAAGGGCGTGATCTACTGGAACTCGCACGCCTTCAACCTCACGGCGAAGCCCGGCACGATGCACGTGGCACTCAACTACGAGTACACGGGCGACCGCCGCTATGTCGTCTCGGGCGTCTCGGATTTCAGCGCGATCTTCCGTCCGAACGCGGCTCCCTACACCCGGGAAACCTACTGCAACGACCACGTGCTGCCGCGGGGCACGCGTCTCTTCAGCCTCTCGACGCACACCCACAAGCGCGGCAAGCACACCTGGATCACGCTCGCCGACGGCAGGCAGATCTACGAAAACTACTCGTACACGGACCCGGTTCAGGCGACCTGGGACCCGGCGCTCGCGTTCGACTCGCCCGATCCCGGGCAGCGCATCCTGCGCTACTGCGGGACCTACGAGAACGGCATCGGCCCCGACGGCTCGCCCGATCCGGAGACCGTGACGCGGCTCTCGAAGTTGCGCCAGGCGAACCCGAGCTCCTTC
>JAGWVP010000126.1 GCA_018970825.1 bacterium
CGAGCCGCCGCCGCTCACCCGGCGCGCCGAGCCGCCACCGGCGTCGCCGACGTAGACCTGGGGCGAGCCCGCGCGCGTCGAGCAGAACGCGATGCGCCCCCCGTCGGGCGACCAGCTGGGCGAGACGTCGATGCCGGCGCCCGAGGTCGCCTGCCGCAGCACCCGGCCGTCGCGGCCGATCACGACGATCTCCGAATCCCCGCGCCCCTGCTCCCGCGAGACCGCGATGCGGTTGCCGTCGGGGGAGAAGCGCCCGCCGTTGGTGAGACCCGGCCCCTGCAGCAGCGTGCGCGCCTGTCCGCTCGCCACGTCCATCAGGTAGAGGCGGGGCGAGCCGTCCTTGAACGAGGTGAAGAGCAGCTCGCGGCGGTCGGGCGACCAGGCGGGCGAGAGATTGATCGTGCCGTTGCGGGTGAGCTGGCGAGCGTCCTCGCCGTCGAAGCCCATCTCCCAGATCTCCTTCGCCCGGCCGCCGCGGGTCGAGACGAAGGCGATCCGCGTGTCGAACGGGCCGCGCTCGCCGGTCACGAGCCGCATCGCCTCGTCGGCGAACCGGTGCCCCATGCGACGGAGGTCGCGGCGGGTGCCCGTCCAGCGCTTGCCGCCGAGCTGGCGCCGCTCGCCGACGTCGAAGAGCCGCGCCTCGACCGTGAGCTGGTCGCCCGCGGCCTCGCAGCTCCCCTTCACGAGCAGCCTCGCACCGGCCGCGCCCCATGCGCCGAAGTCGACGCCGTCGGGCGACGCACCGTCGGCGACCTTCGGCAGCGCGCCGCCGGAGGTGACACGGAAGAGACCGGAGAGATCGAGGTCGCGCGCGACGGTCTCGGTGAAGCGCTGCGAGCAGATCTCGCCGCCGGAGCCCGAGAGGCGATCGACGACGAGCGGGAACGCGCTCTCCCCGGGACCGAAGATCGTCCCTCGCACCTGGGCGCGCGCATCTCCCGTCGCGATGCACGCGAACGCGATCGCCGCCGCGAGCGCTCGCCGGATGGCCTTCGTGTCCCTCGCTCTCCCCATCGCCTGCACCTCCTGCCGCCTCTCTCCTCGCGTGACCTTCACGGAGTCTTCAGGTCCGAGGGCTGGAACGTCAACTCCACGTCGGCGAAATCCTCGCGGTGGCGCGCCGGCGGCGGCGGGAGCGGGCTCACGGCCCGCACGGCGCGCAGCACCGACGCGTCGTAGGACGAGTCGCCCGAGGGCGCGACCAGTCGCAGTTCGCGGATCGTGCCGTCCGCCGAGATGCCGAACTTGAC
This sequence comes from bacterium, assembly GCA_018970825.1. GTDB lineage: Bacteria > Desulfobacterota > Binatia > UBA12015 > UBA12015 > REEB422. Next base: position 1,254 of record JAGWVP010000126.1, read on the forward strand.
CTTCACCGCGAGACGCGTCCCCTCGCCCGGCCACGCCCACGCGTCGCGGATCCGCGAGAGCATGCCGTTGTAGTAGGACAGGAACTCGATGCCGCGGACGCGGCCCGCTCCGCCGCCGCCGTCGCCGAGCCCGACGCCCCGGCCGGGCTGCGCAGCGTCGGGGCCGCCCACGCCGCCGCCGCCGGAGCCGCGACCGGAGCCCGCCACGCTGCCACGGGTCGCCGTTCCGCCCTCGGCTCCGTCGGGACTGCCGCCGCGACCGCTGCCGCCCGTGCTGCCGCCCGTGCCGGTGCCGCGACCGCCGCTCGCGCCGCTGCCCGCACGGCCCCCGGCCCCCGAACCCGTGCCGCCGGCCGCCCCGCTTCCCCCCGCCGACGGCTCGACGCTGCGCCGCACGCGCTCCATCGCGGCGTCGATCCGGGCATCGCGCTCGGATTCCGTTCCGTCGCGACCGGCTTGCGCAGGCGCACCGGCTTCGCGCGACGCGGGCTTCGCCGACGCTGCGGGCTTCGATGGTCCGGCCGGCCCGGGTGAGCGGGCCGGCCTTGCGTCCGCGGCAGACGCCGGCTTCGGCGAGGACTTCGGTGTCGGGCTCGGCCGCGGATCGGTCGCGACCCGCGGCGTCGACGAGGCGCGCGGCGACGACGCTCTCGACGTGGCGCTCGGCTTCGGGGCGGCCGGTCCGGGCGCAGGCGTCGGCGTCGGCTTCGGGGCGGTCGGCGCCCCGGACTTCGGCGCGACGGTCGGCGTCGGCGTCGGACGGGGCTTCGCGATCGGCGTCGCGGTCGCACGCGGTCGCGGCGTCGCGGTCGCACGCGGTCGCGGCGTCGCGGTCGCGACCGGGCGAGCGGCTCGTGGCTTCGGAACAGGCGTCGGCGTCGCGGTGGCACGCGGCGTCGCGGTGGCACGCACCGGCGAGCGCGTCGGACGCGGCGTCGGGCTCGGCGTCGGCGCACGCGTCGGACGCGGCGTCGGCGTCGCGGTCGCGCGCGTCTTCACCACGGCCTCGTCGTCCCGCGGCGCGGGCTCGGGCCGGACGGGATCTTCCTCCGGTCGAGGCGGCGGCACGACTTCGGGAGCCGGCGGCTCCGGCTCCTCCGGCGCGATCACGTCGGGTTCGGGCCCGGGCTCGGGCTCCGGTTCCGGTTCCGGTTCCGGCTCGGATGCGACCGCCCCGGGCGGTTCCGGCGGCGGAGGAGGCGCGGCCGGCCCCGACGCCCCGCCCGGCGCGGGCTCGCCCCTGCGCACGCGGGCCGGTGTGCCGACGTCGAGATCGGGCAGCCCCGCCGGCAGGTGCCCGCCGAGGTCGCCGCCGTCGAACATCTCGACCGTGTAGGTCTCGCCCGCGGACTCGGGCCGCAGCTTGAACCCGCCGAGGAAGGTCGCGGCGAGGATCGCGAGCAGGTGCAGGGCGGCTGCCGCGAGGATCGCCGCGGCGAGCGCGCGGTTGAACCGGCGCGGCGTGAGAATGCTCTGGCGGGGACGCTTCACCCGAGGCGCTCCCGGATCCGCCGGTCGCGTTGCGGCCGCCCCCGGCCGTCGCGGCGCCCGGGGCGCCGTTTCCCGGTCACGGCGTGCCGGGGACCTGCGTCACCATGCCGACGCGGCGGATGCCCGCCGCCTTGATCGCGGCCATGACGCGGACCACCTCGCCGTAGGGCACCGACTGGTCGGCGCGCACGAGCACCGTGCCCTCGGGCTTCGACGCCGCGAGGGCGCGCAGCCGTCCTCCCAGGTCGGACTGCGCGAGACGCTGCTCGTTCAGGTAGACGTCGCCCGCCTTCGTGACCGAGACGACGAGCGGGGTCTCCTTCTCGGAAAGAGCGCCCGCCTGCGCGCGCGGCAGGTCGACGGAGACGCCCTTCTGCAGGATCGGAGCCGTGACCATGAAGATCACGAGCAGCACGAGCATGACGTCGACGAGCGGCGTCACGTTGATCTGCGACATGGAGCCGCCGCCGCGCCCGGAGTCGAAGGCCATGGCCGTCCCCGCCCTCTCCCGTCACTTCAGGAAGTGACGCTCGGCGATGTTCAGGAACTCCGCCGAGAAGTTCTCCATGTCGGTGTGCAGCACGCGCACCTCGTGCGAGAGGTGGTTGTAGGCGACGACGGCGGGAATCGCGGCCGCGAGGCCGACCGCGGTCGCGACGAGCGCCTCGGAGATCCCGGGCGCGACGGCCTGGATGCTCGAGCTCTGCGCCGTCGAGAGCCCGCGAAACGCGTCCATGATGCCCCACACCGTGCCGAACAGCCCGATGAAGGGCGCGGTCGCCGCCGTCGTGGCGAGGAAGGTGAGCGCGCCCTCGAGCCGCGTCACCTCGAGGTTCGCCGCGCGGCGCAGCGCGCGCTCGACGTTGGCGGCGCCGCCGAGTTCCATCTCGCCCTCGCCCTCGCCCTGCCGGCGAGCGCGGGTGAGGCGCATGAGCTCCTGGTACCCGGCGCGGAACACCTGCGCGACGGGGCTCTGCTTGTACTCGAGACTCTGGGCGTGGATCTGGTTCAGGCTCTTCGACTCCCAGAAGACTTCCTCGAACCGCTCCGACTGTCGGCGAGCGCGGCGCAACTGGCCGAGCTTGAAGAAGATGATTCCCCAGCTCGCGGCCGAGCAGGCGACCAGGGTCCAGAGGACCGCCATGACCACCGGCCCCGTCCCGTGGAACAGGTGCTCGATCATCGCTCCAACCCCGCTCGCCCCACCGCGCTGGAGCCATCTAAAGCGATTGCCATGGCGGACGTCAAACCGCGGCGGGGCGGGAGCGGCACCCGCCGGGGCGACCCGACGGCCCCGTGATGGGCCCCGGACCGGGGTGTTATGACCCGCGGGTCGCGGCCCGGGGCAACCGGGATCGCGCCGCCAACCACCGGAGGGGCATCGAGTGAAGGTCGTCGACGAACTGGATCTGCTGGGCAAGCGGGTGTTCGTGCGGGTGGACTTCAACGTCCCGCTCGAGGACGACGGCCGGGGCGGGCTGCGCATCGCCGACGACGCCCGGATCCGCGCGAGCCTGCCCACGATCCGGCTCGCCGCCGAGCGAGGCGCGAAGGTCGTCGTCGCGGCCCACCTCGGTCGCCCCAAGGGCAAACGCGACCCGAAGCAGAGCCTCGCGCCGACGGCGACGCGGCTCGCCGAGCTGCTCGGCCGACCGGTCGCCCTCGCGCCGGACTGCGTCGGCCCCGACGCCGAGGCCGCGGTCGCACGCATGAGCTCGGGCGACGTGCTGCTGCTCGAGAACCTGCGCTTCCATGCCGAGGAGGAGAAGAACGACCCGGCCTTCGCCGCGAGCCTCGCGCGCCTCGCCGACGTGTGGGTGAACGACGCCTTCGGTGCCGCGCACCGCGCGCACGCTTCCACCGCCGGCATGGCACCGCTCGTCGCCGAGCGCGCGGGCGGGCTCCTCATGCGCGACGAGGTGAAGCACCTGGGCCGGCTGCTCGCCGGGGCCGATCGCCCGTTCGTCGCGATCCTCGGCGGCTCGAAGGTCTCGGACAAGATCGGCGTCGTCGAGCAGCTGCTGTCGCGCGTCGACGCGCTCCTGGTCGGCGGCGCGATGGCCTACACGTTCCTCGTCGCGAAGGGAGTCCCCGTCGGCGGCTCGCGCGTCGAGTCCGACAAGGTCGATCTCGCGCGCGACACGCTCGCGGCCGCTCGGGCCCGCGGCGTGCGCGTCCTCCTGCCGGTCGACCACGTCGCCGCGCGCAAGCCGGAGGCGGGTTCGGAGACCCGGATCTGCGGGCCCGGGATCGAGGACGGCTGGCTCGGCGTCGACATCGGCCCCGCGACCCGCGAGGCCTACGCGAAGGAGATCGCGACGGCCCGCACCGTTCTCTGGAACGGACCGATGGGCATCTTCGAGATCCCGGCGTTCGCCGAGGGAACGCTCGCGGTCGCGCGCGCCCTCGCCGAGGCGAAGCAGGCGACGACCGTCGTCGGCGGCGGCGACTCGGTCGCCGCGATCGGCGCGGCCGGGGTGGCCGACCGCATCGGCCACGTCTCGACCGGCGGCGGCGCCTCGCTCGAGTTCCTCGAGGGGAGAACCCTGCCCGGCATCGCGGCGCTCGAAGGCTGAGAGAGGACCGCGCGCGCCCCCCGGGCGCCGATCCGGGCCTGGCCGAATCGATCCGGCCGGCCGGGTCAGGTTCCGCAGAAGGTCTCGCGCACGACCTCCTCGGGTCGCGGCGGCTCGGCGAACTCCGCATGCGCCGGCTGCTCGTCGAACGGCCGGCCCAGGACCTCGCAGAGGGTCTCGAACGGCCGGAGGTCGCCCGACGCGGCCGCGCGCAGCGCCTGCTCGACGCGATGGTTGCGCGGGACGAACAGGGGGTTCGCACGCCGCATCGCGTTCGCCCGCTCGCGAGGCGACCGCGCGTCGCGCGCGAGGCGCGCCCGCCACCCGCGGAGCCACGCGTCGATCCCGTCGGGACGCGCGAAGAGCGAACGCAGGGCGACCTCGTCGCCTCCCTCGTCCGCCGCGTCGGCGAGACGGCGAAAGACGAGCGTCCAGTCGGCCTCGGAAGCCTGCATCGCGGCGAGGAGTCCTGCGACCAGCGCGGGATCGCCCTCCTCCCCCGAGGAGAGCCCGATCTTCGCGCGCAGCCCCCCCTGCCACTCGCGCTCGAAGACGGCCGGGAAGCCCTCGAGCACCTCGACCGCGGCGGCGATCGCGCGGTCGTCGTCCGAGTCGATCAGCGGCAGCAGGGCCTCGGCGAGACGCGCGAGGTTCCAGCGCGCGATCGACGGCTGGTTCGCGAAGGCGTAGCGCCCGCCGTGGTCGATCGAGCTGAACTTTCGGCCCGGGTGGTAGCCGTCGAGGAACGCACACGGGCCGTAGTCGAGCGTCTCGCCCGAGATCGCCGTGTTGTCGGTGTTCATCACGCCGTGGACGAAGCCGACGCACAGCCAGCGCGCGACCAGCGCCGCCTGGCGCGCCGACACCGCCCCGAGAAAGGCGAGCGCGGGACGCTCGGCGGACGCGAGCCCGGGGTCGTGTCGTCGCAACGCGTACTCGAGCAGCAGGGAGAGCCCCTCGACGTCGCCCCGCGCGGCGAAGTACTGGAAGGTGCCGACCCGGAGGTGGCTCGACGCGATCCGCGTGAGCACCGCTCCCGGCTGCGGGGTCTCGCGGTGCACGACCTCGCCGGTCGACACGGCGGCGAGCGAGCGCGTCGTCGGGATGCCGAGCGCGTGCATCGCCTCGCTGACGACGTACTCGCGCAGGACCGGGCCGAGTGCCGCGCGACCGTCGCCCCGACGCGAGAAGGGCGTCGGGCCGGAGCCTTTCAGCTGCACGTCGCGGCGGCGGCCCTCGCGGTCGACGACCTCGCCGAGCAGGAGAGCGCGGCCGTCGCCGAGGCTCGGCACGAAGTGCCCGAACTGGTGACCGGCATAGGCGAGCGCGATCGGGTCGGCGTCGGTCGCGAGCGCGTTGCCCGAGAACAGTTCCGCCGCGACCGGCTCGACCGCGAGGGGGTCGAGGCCCAACTCCTCGGCGAGCGGCCGGTTGAAGGCGAGGAGCCTCGGCGCGACGACCCGGGCGGGGCGCTGCACCGCGTGAAATCGCTCGGGCAGCCGGCGGTAGGAGTTGTCGAAACCCAGTCGGATCATGGCGAGGAGGGAGGAGGGCCGGTCGCGGCCGGACGGCTTCCCGGGGAACACCCGGGCGTCCGCGGCGCGGCTCGCGGTGCTGGCCGGCCCCCCGGCCTTCTGCTTATAGACCGGGCTTCGGGATTCGCCATGCCACGCACCCCCGTTCTCGCCGGAAACTGGAAGATGCACTGCACGATCGCCGAGGCGACCGCGCTCGCTGACGGGCTCGCCTCGAAGGTCGGCCGGGTCGAGGGCCGGCGGGTGATCCTCGCCCCGCCGTTCACGGCGCTCGGCGCGGTGCGCAAGGCGATCGAGGGGACGCGGATCGAACTCGCCGCCCAGAACGTTCACGACCAGGCGAAGGGCGCCTTCACCGGCGAGATCTCGCCCGCCATGCTGGTCGATGCGGGTGCCACCAGCGTGATCCTGGGCCACTCCGAGCGCCGGGCGCTCTTCGACGAGGGCGACGACTTCATCCGGCGCAAGCTCGAGAGCGCGCTCGCGATCGGGCTCGGCCCGATCGTCTGCGTCGGCGAGACGCTCGCCCAGCGCGACGACGGCCGCACCCTCGCCGTCGTGAGCTCGCAGGTCGACGCGGCGATGCGCGGCCTCGACGCCACCGCCGCGCGCCGGGTGATCATCGCCTACGAGCCGGTCTGGGCGATCGGCACCGGCCGCGTCGCGACCCGGGAGCAGGCGCAGGAAGTCCACGGGCAGATCCGCGCCCTGCTGCAGGAAATCGGCCTTCCGGCCGCCGACGTGCCGATCCTCTACGGAGGCAGCGTGAAGCCGGACAACGTCGACGGCCTCATGGCCGAGCCCGACATCGACGGTGCGCTGGTCGGCGGCGCGAGCCTCGAGGTCGAGGGCTTCGCCCGCATCGTCGAGTACCGAGCCTGAGGCCGGCGGGAACGCCGGTCGAACCCAGCGCCATCGAAAGGTCGATCAAGCCATGACCATCCTCGTCACCGTCCTGCACGTCCTCGCGTGCCTCTTCCTGATCGTCGTCGTGCTCCTCCAGACCGGCAAGGGCGCCGACGTGGGTGCCGTGTTCGGCGGATCGAGCCAGACGATCTTCGGCTCGAGCGGAGCCGGCAACCTGCTCACGCGTCTCACCACGTGGACGGCGGCGGCCTTCATGCTGAGCGCGCTCTTCCTCACCTGGAACGCATCGCGCGCGCTCACGAAGTC
>JAGWVP010000127.1 GCA_018970825.1 bacterium
GTACGCCTGGATGCGACCGCCCCCGTCGTCGACCGTGACGAACATCGCCTGCCCGAAGCTTCGTCGGCCGACGACCCGGCCCGCGATCCGCGCGGGCGGACGCGCGGACTCCAGCGCGGATGCGTCGGCGGACTCGAAGGCGGAGTGCAACTGCGCCGCCCGGTGGGCGGGCCGGAAGTCGTTGGGGTAGGCCCGTCCGGCGGCCCGCAGCTCGCGGAGCTTGGCACGCCGGGTCGCCGTCAGATCGTCGTCGCTCACGTGCTCGCCCGTGCCGCCTCTCGCCGGGCGTGTGTCTACGGGAGGCCGACGCAGGGGTCAATTCCACGACGCGGCGCGACGCGGGACGCGCGCCGCGGCTCCGCGCGCGCGCCCGGACGGAGGCGACGCGGGACGCGCAACCTCGCGTCCGGCTTGCAGGTTTTCGAGGGTTGGCATACCTCACCGAATGGTGATCACCCGGATCCGCCCGGTGCACTGGGCAGCGTCGCGGCTCGTCCTGCTCGCACTGGCGGCGATCTCCGCCGCGACCCTCGTCTCGAGCGTCGTGCGCAGCCGGCTCTCCCTCGCGGGCCGACCGGTACGAGCCTCTTCGGCCCCGGAGACCCGCTCGGCGCCGACCCACCCGCTGTCGGACTACCTCGCGCTGTCGCGCCGCAACGTCTTCGCGGCCCCCTCGACGACCGAGGCCGTCGCCCCGGCGGCCGGCGTCTCCTCGGCGCCCTCCTCCCTGCGGCTCCTGGGCACCGGGCGACGCGGCGGCCAGCGCTTCGCGATCGTCGAGGACACGGCCGCGAAGAAGCAGGTCATGGTCCACCCCGGCGAGTCGCTCGGCGGGGCCCGGGTCGCGAGGATCGGCTGGCGCAGCGTCGTGCTCGAGCGGGGCGGAGCGGAAGAAGTGCTCTCCGTGACCGACGCGCCGACCGCCTCCGCCGCGACCGACGGCGGCCACGCGATCACGCTGCCGACGCCCGGCGCCTCGCCCGCGGCCGTCTCGGACGACGCCGTGAAGAAGATCGGCGACGATCGCTGGATGGTCGCGCAGGCCGAGGTCGACGAGTCGCTGTCGAATCTCTCCGACCTGATCACCCAGCTTCGCGCCGTCCCCAACCAGGAGAACGGCAAGACCAACGGTTTCAAGCTGTTCGCGATCAAGCGCGGCAGCCTGTTCCAGAAGATCGGGCTCGAGAACAACGACGTGGTGCAGCGCGTGAACGGGATCGACCTGAACGACCCGACGCGCGCGATGGCGCTCCTCCAGGAACTGCAGGGCCAGACCAAGCTGTCGGTCGACGTCGTCCGCGGCGGCGAGACCCGCACGCTCACCTACGAGATCCGATGAGACGCTCCCCCGACACCTCGAGGGCGACCGTCGTCCGGGCGCGCGGTGCCCGCGTCCTCGCGCTCGTCGTGCTCGGCGCGCTGCTGATCCCGGGCCGCGCCGGGCGGCTCGCCGCCCAGGAGGGCCCCGCCGCCGACGCGGGGCGAGTCGAGCCCGCCGCGCGCGCCGAGGCACGCACGCAGGCCCCCGAGGAGGCGCCCCGGCCGCTTCGCCCCGACGACCTGGTCACGATGGATTTCCAGGACGTCGAACTGCCGACGCTCATCAAGTTCGTGAGCGAGATCACCGGGCGCAACTTCGTCGTCGACGAGAAGGTGCGCGGCAAGGTTTCGATCGTCTCCCCGACCCGCATCACGGTCGACGAGGCCTACCGGGTCTTCCAGTCGGTGCTGCAGGTGAAGGGCTTCTCCGTCGTGGACACGGGCCCGGTCGTGAAGATCATCCCGACCAAGGACGTGAAGGGATCCGGCATCCCGATCGAAGGCGGAAACGGGGAAAGCGAGAGCTTCGTCACCCGGCTCGTCCCGCTGCGCCACCTCGAAGCCGCGCAGGCGGCCCAGGTGCTGCAGCCGCTCGTCTCCCGCGACGGGCTCGTGACCGCCTACCCGCCGACCAACTCCCTCATCGTCATCGACTCCCAGGTGAACCTCTCGCGGCTCTCGCGGCTCATCCGGGAGCTCGACGTCCCGGGCCAGGAGCGCGCCGTCGAGGTCATCCCGCTGCGGCACGCGAACGCGTCCGACATCGCCGGCATCCTGCGCGACACGATCGAGGAGGGGCGAGGCCGCGGCGGTTCGCCCGGCGGCGGCCCGGCCCCCGGCACCTCGACGACGATCCCGGGCGTCCCCGCGTCCGCCGCCGGCGGGGCCGCCGCGCGGCTCGAGGGCGGAGGCCTGCGGGTCGTTCCCGACGATCGCTCGAACTCGATCGTCGTGATCGGCAGCGAACTCGAGATCCGGCAGGCCCGGGCCCTCGTCGGCAAGCTCGACGTCTCCCTGCCGCGCGGCAGCGGGCGCGTGAACGTCTACTCGCTCCGGCACGCGAACGCGGTCGACATGGTGGCGGTGCTCGCCGACCTGGTCGGGACCAGTTCGGCCTTCGGCGGACGTCGCGACTCGATGCCGGGTCGCTCCGTCACGCAGGGAGGCGGTCGCTTCGGCGGCTTTCCCCGCAGCGTGCTCGGCGACCGGTCGGCCGGAGCGGCCCCGGGCTCGCCGGGCTCCGGCGCGCTCGGCGGGGCGATGGGCGGCGGTCTCTCCGGCTTCGGCGGTGCCTACGGCAACCGCGGCGGCGGGGGCTACGGGGGCCCCGGCGGTTTCGGCGGCGGCACCGCCTCCGCGGGCTCCGGCCCGCCCGCGATCGAGTTCGAGAGCGGCGTCCGCATCACGGCCGACCCGGCGACGAACTCGCTCGTGATCAGCGCCGCCCCCCAGGACTACGCGGTGCTCCGAGAGGTCATCGAGCGGCTCGACGTCGCGCGGCGGCAGGTGCTCGTCGAGGCGATCATCTTCGAGGTCTCGCTCGCCAAGGCGAAGGAACTCGGAATCGAACTCCAGGGCGGGGCCCAGGTCGGCGACATGATCGCGCTCGGCCGCACCAACCTGAAGAACATCACGAACCTGAACAACGCGATCGCGACCGGCGACGTCGGCGGGCTCAGCACGATCGGCGGGCTCCTCGGCGCGCTGATCTCGAAGCAGAAGCTGAAACTCGCCGACGGGACCGAGATCCCCGCGCAGGCGGCGGTCATCAGCGCCCTCGAGAACGAGACCGGCGTGAACGTCCTCTCGGCCCCGACGATCCTCACGACGGACAACGAGGAGGCCGAGATCGTGGTCGGCCAGAACGTGCCTTTCGTCACCAGCCGCGCGACCAACGAGACCAACCTCTCGAACACGTTCAGCCAGATCGACCGCCGCGACGTCGGCATCACGCTGCGGCTCACGCCCCAGATCTCCGAGGGCGACACGGTCCGCCTGCTGCTCTTCGAGGAGGTCTCGGCGCTCGTGAAGACGCCCCTTCCCGAGGTCCTGCAGCTCGGACCGACGACGACGGTGCGCTCGGCGACGACGAACGTCGTGGTGCGCGACTCGGACACCGTCGCGATCGGCGGCCTGATCTCCGACCGGCTCGACAACGCGCAGAGCGGCGTGCCCTACCTCACCGACATCCCGGTCGTCGGCAACCTCTTCAAGTACCAGGAGAAGCAGAAGGAGAAGGTGAACCTCATCATCCTCCTGACGCCCCACATCGTGCGCGATCCCGACCAGATGCTCCAGGTGAGCGAGGGCGAGAAGGCTCGCTTCCGCCAGGCCATGGTCGGGCGCGGTCGCTTCGCCGGCACGCAGGGGACTCTCGCGCCGAAGCGGCCGCCCGCGCCCGCGGAGACGATCGACGGCGGCGTGCTGCTCCCCGCCGAGGGCGTCGCCGCCGGCGGCGGAGACACCCTGCTGCCGGGAGACCGGTAGGCCGGGCCGGCGATGGGAGCGCCGAAGACCGGCGAGAGCCGTCCCGAGCGCGGCGACGCGGGCGTCGGAAGCGGCCTGCCCGACGCGGCGACCTCGGCCGCGCTCGCCCGCCGCTTCGGGCTCGAGTTCCGGGAGTCGATCGATCCGCGCGAGGTCGACCCCGCACTCGTCGCCGCGGTCCCGATCCAGTACGCGCGACGGGCCGCCTGCCTGCCCCTCCACGAGGACGCGGGCGGGGCCGTGATCGTCGCGGTCGCCGACCCGCGCTCCCTGCCGGTGATCGACGACCTGCGCGCGCTGCTCGGCCGCGCGATCACGCCGGTCGTCGTGCCCGCCGGAGCCGTGCTCGACGGGATCAACGCCGCCTACGACCGCGCCCAGGGCTCCGCCGAGTCGGTCATGGGCGACATCGAGACCTCGGAACTCGACGCGGTGGCCCACGAACTCGAGGAGCCGCACGACCTCCTCGACGCCGACGACGAGGCGCCGATCATCCGGCTCGTGAACTCGCTGCTCTTCCAGGCCGTGAAGGACCGCGCCTCGGACATCCACGTCGAGCCCTTCGAGCGCGACGTCTCGGTGCGCTTCCGCATCGACGGCATGCTCTACGACGTGCTGAAGCCGCCCAAGCGCTTCCACCCGACGATCGTCGCCCGCGTGAAGATCATGGCCGGGCTCGACATCGCCGAGCGACGACTGCCGCAGGACGGACGTCTGAGGTTCCGCGTCGCGGGTCGCGACGTCGACGTGCGCGTGTCGATCGTGCCGACCCAGTTCGGCGAGCGGGTCGTGCTCCGGCTGCTCGACCGCAGCGGCTCGCTGCTCTCCCTCGAGGACCTGGGACTGCTCGGCGAGCAGCTCGAGGTCGTGCAGCGCCTCGTGCAGCGCAGCCACGGCATCCTGCTCGTCACCGGCCCGACCGGCAGCGGCAAGACGACGACGCTGTACGCGGCGCTCGCGCGCCTCAACTCGTCGCTGCGCAACATCATCACGATCGAGGACCCGATCGAGTACCAGCTCCACGGGGTCGGCCAGATCCAGGTGAACCCGAAGATCGACCTCACCTTCGCGAGCGGGCTGCGCTCGATCCTGCGCCAGGACCCCGACGTCATCATGGTCGGCGAGATCCGCGACGCCGAGACGGCCGAGATCGCGATCCAGGCGGCGCTGACCGGCCACCTCGTCTTCTCGACCCTCCACACGAACGACTCCTTCGGGGCGATCTCGCGGCTGGTCGACATGGGCATCGAACCCTTCCTCGTCTCCTCCTCGGTCGTCGGCGTCATGGCGCAGCGGCTCGTGCGCCGGGTCTGCCCGTCCTGCCGGGTCTCGACCCGCGCGACGTCGGCGGAGGAACGGGAGATCGGCATCGAGGCGGGAGCGACGATCCAGGCGGCCGGCCCCGGCTGCGCCGACTGCAAGGGCACCGGCTACCGCGGCCGGACCGCGATCCACGAGATCCTGGTGGTCGACGACGAGGTGCGCTCGCTCGTGATGCAGCGCTCGGACGCGGCCGCGCTTCGCCGGCTCGCGACCGGTCGCGGCATGGCCACCCTGCGCGACGACGGAGCGGCCAAGGTCCGCGCCGGGGTGACGACCGTCGAGGAGATCCTGCGCGTGACGCAGGACGACGTGGTCTGAGGGGCCCTCCCCCGGATCGACCGGATCGACCATGGCCGTCTTCGCCTACCGCGGTCTCACCTCCGACGGGCGCACCGTGCGGGGCGTCGTCGACGCCGACAGCGCGCGCGGGGCGCGCTCTCGGCTCCGGCGCGACGGCATCTTCCCGACCTCGATCGACGAGGAGCGGGACCGCGCGGCGTCGCCGCGCCAGGCCGGCGGCCGGGTGCGGCCCGGCGACCTGGCGCTCGTCTCGCGCCAGCTCGGGACGCTCGTCGGCGCCGGCATGCCGGTCGTCGAGGCGCTCTCCGCCGTGAGCGAGCAGACCGAGAGGCCCGCGATGGCACGCGTCCTCTCCCACGTCCGCGACGCGGTCACCCAGGGGCAGTCGCTCGCCGACGCGATGGCCGCCCATCCGTCGGTCTTTCCCGCGCTCTACGTCGGCATGGTGCGAGCGGGCGAGGCGGCCGGCGCGCTCGACCTCGTCCTCGACCGGCTCGCCGGCTACACCGAGTCGCAGGCACGGATCCGCGCCAAGGTCCGCGGCGCTCTCGCCTACCCGGTCCTGATGACGGCGGTCTCGCTCGGCATCGTCGCCTTCCTGCTCGGCTTCGTCGTGCCGCGGGTCACCCGGATCTTCGCCGAGCAGAAGCAGACGCTCCCGCTGCTCACGCGGGTCCTGCTCGGTCTCTCGAACGCGGTCGCGGACTGGTGGTGGGTGATCGCACTCCTGCTCGCCGCCGGCGCGGGAGCGCTCGCCCTCTCCCTGCGCCGCCCCGAGGGCCGACTCCGGCTCGACCGCAGACTCCTCGGGATGCCGCTGGTCGGCCCGGTGCTCACCCGGATCGCGGTGGCACGCTTCGCCCGAACCCTCTCGACGCTGCTCGGCAACGGCATCCCGCTGCTGCCCGCCCTCGACGTCGCCGGCGAGGTCACCGGGAACGCCGCGCTCACCGAGGCGGTCGGACACGCCCGCTCGGCGATCCGGGAGGGACAGGGGCTCGCAGGCCCGCTCAAGGAGTCCGGGCTCTTCCCGCCGCTGCTGGTCCACATGGTCGCGGTGGGCGAGCGCTCGGGCGAACTCGAGTCGATGCTGGACAAGGCCGCGATCGCCTACGAACAGGAAATCGAGGGAACGCTCGCGACCGCGACCGCGGTGCTCGAGCCGCTGCTCATCGTCGTCATGGGCGGCGTCGTTCTGTTCATCGTGCTCGCCATCCTGCTGCCGATCTTCGAGATCAACGCACTCGTCCGCTAGGAGGAACCGTCATGCGCACGTCCGACACCGCCCCCGCGCGCCGCGCCCGTCCCGGGCTCGCGCCCGACGCAGGCTTCACGCTCATCGAGATCATGGTCGTGGTCTTCATCCTCGGCCTGCTCATCACGCTCGTCGCTCCACGCATCCTCGGCCGCACCGACGAGGCCAGGCAGACCAAGGCCGCGGCCGACATCAAGTCGATCGAGCAGGCACTTTCCCTCTACAAGCTCGACAACGGCGGGTTCCCCACGACCGAGCAGGGGCTCCAGGCCCTCGTCGCGCCCCCGACCTCCGGGCCGCCCGCTCGGCGCTGGAATCCCGACGGATACCTCGAGAAGGTCCCGGTCGATCCCTGGGGTGCGCCGTACGTCTTCCGCAGCGACGGCAGCGGGTTCGTCATCTACTCCTTCGGCGCCGACGGGGTCGAGGGGGGCGAGGGCAAGAACGCGGACATCGACTCGCGCAAGCTGTGACCCGCCGTCCCGATCCGCCGGCCGGCGCGACGGGCTTCACGCTGATCGAGATCCTCGTGACGCTCGCGCTGGTCGGGCTCCTCTCCGCCCTCGTCGTTCCGCGGCTTTCGACGATCGGCGGAGCCTCGCTCGACGCGAGCACGCGCCGACTCGCGCAGCGGATCCGCTACCTCCGCGAGGACGCGGCACTGCGCGGGCGCTGGGTCCGTCTCGTGGTCGACCCGGTGCAGGGCACCTACCGCGGAGCCGTGCTCGTCGAGGGCTCCGGCGGGTCCCGCTTCGTCGACGACGATTCGCCGCTCTACCGGGCGACCCGGCTTCCCGACTCGATCTCGATCGACCTGTCCGGCCCGGGAGTCGTCGCGAACGTCGACGGCCTTCCGTCGACGCTCTTCTCGCCCGACGGATGGGCGGACCCCGCGGTTCTCCACGTCGACGACGGCCGCGGCCGCGCCTGGACCCTCGCGATCGAGCCGGCGACGTCGCGGCCCCGCGTCCTCGAGGGGCGGCTCGACACGCGCGACCTGGTGTCGAGATGACCGGCCGTGCACGGGCGCGCGACCCGCGCGGCTTCACGCTGCTCGAGGTCATCGTCGCGATGGCCGTGATCGCGATCGCCTTCACCGCGATGCTGGGACTCCACGTGCGCAGCCTGAACCTGGTCGCACGCGAGCGCGCCTACACCCGCGCGCTGCTCCTCGCGCGGACGCTCGTGACCGAGACGGAACTCGGCCCCGTGCCCGAGATCGGGAGTTCCGGCGGCGACTTCGAGGAGCGCGATCCCGGCCGCTGGTCGGGCTTCCGATGGGAGCGCGAGGTCGTGGGGACGCCGATCCCCGACACCCGC
>JAGWVP010000128.1 GCA_018970825.1 bacterium
CGTTCGCGCCGCGGCCGCCGGCTCCGCCCTCGGAAGCGGTCGCGACCACGTCCTCGAGCACGAGGGAGGCGCCGTACACGTAGAGCGCGAACGAACCGCCGCCGGGCGATCCGCCGCCGGTCGCTCCCGTACCGCCGGTTCCGCCACCGCCGCCTGCGCCGCCGCCGCCGCCCGATGCGCTCGCGGACTTGCCGCCGCCGCCACCGCCGCCGCCGGATCCGACGGTGCCGCTGCCGGCGGCCTTGCCGACGTCCCCGAGCCAGGTCGTTCCGGCCGTCGCGGTGGAGGTGGTCGCGCCGGCGCCGGCCGCGCCGGCGTTGCCGGCTCCGCCCCCACCGCCGCCGCCCGCACCGCTGCCGCAGCCGAACGTGCTTCCGCAGCCCCCACCGCCGCCGGTGCCGCCGCCGGGACCGGCGCCCATCGATCCGGACGCGCCGGCGCCCGAGTAGTTGCCGCCGGTGCCACCGCTGCCGCTCGCGGTGTTGCCGCTGCCGCAGCCGCTTCCGCCGCCGCCGGGAGAGGACGCGCCGCTCGCGTTGCCGCCGTTCCCGCCGGTGCATCCGCCCGCAGAGGCCGCGGTCGAAGCGCCGTTGGCGGTGGCCGCGACACCGGCCTCGGCCGAGACCGTGCTCTGCTCGACGACGACGTCGGCGCCCGCGAGCACGCGCACGCCGTAGGCGCTCGTGCCGGCACCGACCGGCGCGCCGCTGCGGACGTCGAGCTGCTGGAGTCGCACGGCGACGCTCGTCAGCAGGATGCCGGTCGCATGGGGGCCGGTCGTTCCGACGATCGACGTCGCGCCGGTGCCGGGAACTGCGCGCTTGAAACCGATGTCGTAGCCGCCGCGCAGCACGAGGGGATTCGGCACGCCGGGCGAGATCGACAGGCTTCCGGGGTAGGTGCCGCCCGCGATCGCGACGAGTGGCCGGGTCTCGCTCGCGACGGCGATGCCGGCCGGGATCGTCGCCTTCGCCGTGGCGGGCGTGAGCCCGTCGTCGGCGTCGTTGCCGGTCGCCGCATCCACGAACACCGTGCGGTCGAGCAGGTAGTCGAGGTCGAACTCGATCTCGGCGGAGTCCGTCGAGTTGCCGGCGACATCGGTCGTGCGGCTGCGCAGGCGATAGTGGCCGCCCGTGGGGAAGATCGCCGGCGGGAGCGCGAGCGACCACGAACTCTTGCCCGTCGCGGGGACGAAGACCTCGGTCGCGCTCGTGAACGTCGTGCCGTCCCACCAGGTACCGAGCACGTCGCTGCGGACGCTGACGGCGACCTGCGCGATGCCCGAGCCCGAGTCCGCCGCGGTGCCGGAGGCCGCCGCGGGCCACGAGGTCTCGGCCGGGTAGTTCGCGGTCGCGCCGAAGGCGAAGTTGCTGCCGTAGAGCCTGGATCCGGCCGGTGCCGCGAGGGCGAGCGTCGGCTTCACCGTGTCGACCACGACGGCGCGCGCGGACGAAGTCGACTTGTTGCCGAGTCCGTCGGTCGCGACCGCGTGCACGCGGTAGTTTCCGTCGGCCGGGAGCGAGGACCACGTGACCTGGAAGTCGGGGCCGCTCGTGCTGGACCCGATCGCGATCGACGGCAGGCACGAGGCGCCGAGGCAATACTGGTAGGCGACCGAGGCGACTCCCGACGGATCGGTCGTGCCGGTCGCACGGAGCACCTGGGCCTGGCGGATGCCCGCGGGGATCGGGGAGAACACGATCGTCGGACCGGTCGTGTCCGGGCCCGGCGTCGGCGACGGTGTCGGGCTCGGCGTCGGCGTGGGCGCGGGTGTCGCGGTGGCAGGGCCGGGGGTCGGCGTCGCGGTGGGCACCGGCGTGGGCGTCGGCGTCGCGGTGGGCACGGCCGTCGGCGTGGGAACCGGGGTCGGCGTCGGCACCGGGGTCGGGGTCGGCGGGATCGTGCAGGCTCCCGTGTCGCCCGGCGGCCCGACCACGAGGTCGCGGTTCTCGTCCGCGGCGTCGATGCAGGTCGTGAAGCCCGGGCACGACACCTGGGTCGCGGCCGAACTGCTCGTGCAGCTCGCGACCGGCGTCGTCCCGTCGCTGCGCGTGGTCGACTTCACCGCGCAGGTGATCTTGCCGCCCTTGGTCGCCGTCTTGATGCAGGGCGCCGCGTTCGAGCTCGGGCTGCGTCCGCAGGTCGTCTGCGCGTACCAAGCTCGGAGCGTGCCGCGGCACTCGCCGCGGATCGTGCCGCGCGACGTCTCGAGATCGATGATCCCGAACGCGCACTTCATGTAGTTGGCCGAGGTCCGGCCGAAGCTGCCGTCGAACCACTCGCAGGCGCAGGACTTGTCGATCTGCGCGCGTGCCGAGCGGATCCGCTGCGCGTCGTCCGCGACCGAAGGATCGGTTCCGACCACGCAGGTGAGACTGCCGGCCCGGGCGGGTGTGGCCGCGATCGCGAGGGCGAAGGCGGCGAGGACGATGGACCGGGGGCTGAGCATCGACATGGGCGCGAACACCTCGACCGGCGGGACAGGGATTTCCCCGGGTTTATCGAGGGGCTGGCGCCGCGAAGTCAAGGAAAAGAGATTCCGTGGTGCCCTGGGGCGTTGGTGCGGGTCGTGGCCCCGGAGACGGCTCCGGGGCGACCCGTTCCCCCGGCCGGCTCCGGCTGCCGGGGCGGCGGCTTCGGCGCCGGCCCCCCCCGGCACGGCGCAGATCCGCGCATGTTCGCGTCAGGCGGGCACGGCTCCGCAGGACGGAGCGGAGCGAGCGAGACTGTGGCGCGCTGGGGGAGCGAAGCGGCGATGCGGATCAGCCGCGCATGCGCGGCCACGGCCCCGTGATCGCGAACGTCTTTCCCGACCACTGGTAGTTCACGAACATCGTCGAGTCGTCCGGCGAGAAGGTCACGCCGGCGAACTCCGACTGGTCGAGCATGTTCGTCGCGAATCGGTAGAACGTGCCGTTCGGCCGGAGCACGACCAGGCTGTCCTTGTCGCTCTCGCCGTCCTCGCAGATGAACAGGTCGCCCCAGGGAGAGACGACGATGTTGTCGCCCATGTCGAGGATCGTGTCGTCGTCGGGCTCGAAGACCAACTCGAGCGTCCCCGGAGCGCGCTCCTCGTCCGGAGTGCCCTCGGCCGGGCTCGGGACGTAGCGCCAGATCTGCCCGGTTCCGCCGATCGTGTCGCTCTTGCGCCGCCCGCCGGCCGTCGCCGAGAAGTAGATCCCGTCCGCGCCCGTCACGACGCCTTCCCCGCGGGCGAAGATGGCTGCGCCGTCGCTCGCACCGCGAAGACGCAGGTCGTCGTTCGGAGACGCGATGTCCTCGAGGTCGATCCAGCGGACGGGAATGCGCTCGCCGACCGGCACGACGGCTTCCTTGAAGTTGCGGGTGTCGAGAGCGGGTCGGTCGATCGCGACCAGGGCCTGCAGGCGGCCACCTGCCGCGAGCTCCCCGGGCACGTTCGGGATGAAGCGGTAGAAGAGGCTCTCGTACCGATCCTCGGTCTGGTAGACGATGCCGGTCTCCGGATCGACGGCGATGGCCTCGTGGTTGAATCGGCCCATCGCTTCCAGTGCCACGGGCTCGACGAGTCCCCTTGCACTCGCCGGCACCTCGAAATTGAAACCGTGGCGCTTCTCGAGACCGACGGTGTTCGGGAGGCTCACGAACTCCTCGCAGGTCACCCAGGAGCCCCACGGCGTCGCTCCCCCGGCGCAGTTGCGGGTCGTGCCGACGAGGCTCAGGAACATCTCCTCGACCGACTGCGTCCTCGTGTCGTAGACGATCGTCGTGGTGCCGCCCAGGGCGGGCTTGCCGTTGCCCCAATCGTAGACCTTGGAGCGATCGACCTGCGGCAGGAGTCGGTTCCCCTCGCCGAAGGCACCGAGGTTGATCGGGTCCGAGTACAGTTCGTGGTTGCGCACCAGGACCGTTCTGCCGTTCGGTCCGGCGAAGGCGTGCATGCCGTCCGAGAGTGCCGGCTGCAGGAAGCCGTCCGACATCGGCGTCTTCCACTCCGACACGAGTCGGTAGGAGAAACCGGCCGGCAGGTCCATGACGCCCTCGGGGTCGGGCAGGAGTTCGCCGAAGCCGTCGAACCCGGCGAGCGGATCCGGGTTCGAGGAAGAGTCGCTGCAACCGTTCAAGGCGCCGAGGCCGGAGAAGGCGAGCGATGCGCTCACGGCGGAGCGCAGGAAGCGGCGGCGGGTCAGCCGGAAGGCCATGTTCAATCTCCTCGAAGCTGCGAAACCTTCCCCGAACCTTGAACGAACTCGTCCCCGCTTCAACCGTCTACTTCGGATCCGGCGACGGAATTCACGCGCCCGTAACGTGCGGACGCGCCCGTCTCCGCGAGGCTGCCGTCGCGGTGCCGGCATCGCGAATCACGCCGCGGATCGTCGCCGTCCGGAAACCATCCCGCCCCGCAGTTTTAACGCTGCGCTCGGCCGTGCGCTGGTAGAGGATCGCCCCATGATTCCGAATCCGAACACCACTCGCCGTGACGTCCTCCGCATGCTTGCCGCACTCGGGCTCGCACCGGTCGCCACCTTCGTGGCCGGCTGCGGTAGCGACGGTTCCGCCTCCGACGGATTTCCCGACTACGCGTGGGACGGCCCGCTCGGTCCCGAGAACCTCTTCGCGCACGGAGTCGCGAGCGGCGACCCGCTGCCCGAAGCGGTGATCCTCTGGACGAAACTCGATCCGGAGCCGGGTGCAGGCACGCTGCAGGCCTGGTTCGAAATCGCCACCGACCCGGAGATGCGTCGGCGGGTCCTCGCGGGTTGGGTCGAGACCGACGCGGAGCGCGACTGGACGGTCAAGCTCGACGCGACCGGCCTTCGGCCCGGGACGACGTACTTCTACCGCTTCCGTGCGCTCGGCCGCGAGTCGGTCGTCGGCCGCACGCGCACGGCGCCCGTCGGCGACGTCGAGCGGTTGCGCCTCGGCGTCGTGTCGTGCTCGAACTTCGCGTACGGCTGGTTTCACGCGTATCGCTTCCTGGCCGAGCGCGACGATCTCGACGCCGTGCTCCACCTCGGGGACTACATCTACGAGTACGGCACAGGGGAGTACGGCTCGGCGCGCCCCTGCGAGCCGACCGGCGAGATCCTGACGCTGGCCGACTACCGCACTCGCTACTCGCAGTACCGCCGCGACCCCGACCTGCAGGAGGTTCACCGCCAGCATCCGTTCATCGCGGTCTGGGACGATCACGAGTCGGCCGACAACTCGTGGCAGGGTGGAGCCGAAAATCACCAGCCCGACACCGAGGGGGACTGGGTCGTGCGGCGGCAGGCCGCCTGGCGCGCCTACTCGGAGTGGATGCCGACGAGGACGCCGGATCCCGAGCGCATCTACCGGGTGCTCAAGTTCGGAAACCTCGTTCAGCTCACCATGCTCGACTCGCGGACCGTCGGCCGAAGCCTGCAGGCCTCGGGCATCCTCGACCCGGCCGTCCGGGACGAGGCGCGCACCATGCTCGGACCGGAGCAGGAGGCCTGGTTCGACGAGCAGATGCGCACGTCGGTCGCGACCTGGAACCTGGTCGGGCAGCAGGTGATGATGGCGCCCCTCAAGCTCCAGGGTGCGCCGAACTCCGCCGGCGGCGGGCTCATCGCCAACGTCGACCAGTGGGACGGCTACTTCGCGGCGCGCGCGAGGCTGTTCCGGTCGGTGCGCGAGTCGGGTGCCACGAACCTCGTCGTCCTGACCGGCGACATCCACAGCTCCTGGGGCAACGAGCTCACCGACGATCCGAACGACCCTGCGGTCTACGACCCGGCGACGGGCCGCGGTGCCGTCGGAGTGGAGTTCGTCTGCCCCGGCGTGAGCTCTCCCGGGTTCTCGCCCTCGGCCGCCGAGGGCCTGCTCGCCGCCGGTCGCCAGCACAACCCGCACATCAAGTACGCGGAGCTCACGCTGCGGGGCTACCTCGTGGTCGACGTGACGAGGGAACGGGTCCAGTGCACCTGGGTCCACCTCGACCGGGTCGACGACCCCTCGGGTGCGAACCAGGCCGAGGACGCGATCTGGTCCGTCGCCGCCGGCACCACCAAGCTCGTCGAGGACGCCGCTCCCGCAGGCGCTGGTGAACGTCGGCCGCTCGCGCCATGATCCCGGCATGAACCGTCGACGATTCCTCAAGTCCCTCGGCGTCGGCCTGGCCGCCGTCACGACCACGGGCTGCGGCGAGACCTCGAGCTCGGGGGCCCCGGCGGAGCCGGTCGACTTCCCGCTCGGGCTCGACCTGCCCTTCGCCCATGGCGTCGCCTCCGGCGACCCGCTCGCCGATCGCGTCATCCTCTGGACGCGCGTCACCGTCGCCGAACCCGGAGACGCGCCGATCCCGGTGCGCTGGACCGTCGCCCGGGATCCCGGGATGCGCGACGTCGTCGCGAGCGGCACGCAGGAAGCGATCGCCGCCCGCGACTGGACGGTGAAGGTCGACGCGGTCGGACTCGAGCCCGCGACGACGTACTATTATCGCTTCGAGGCGCTGGGTGCGCGCAGCATCGTCGGCCGCACGCGCACGGCCCCCGCGGGCGCGGTCGACAACCTGCGCTTCGCCGTCGTCTCCTGCTCGAGCCTCTGGAGCAGCTACTGGAGCGGGTATGCGCACCTCGCGGCGCGCGACGACCTCGACCTCGTCATCCACTGCGGCGACTACATCTACGACTTCCCCGACCAGGACGAGCTGATCCGCTCGCGCAACGGGATCTTCGACACCGCGCACCCGGACTTCCGCGACTGGCTCGATCTCGGCGAGCTGCGCAGGCGCTACGCCCTCTGGCGCTCGGACCCGAACCTGCTCGCCGCGCACCAGCAGCACCCGTGGTTCATCGTCTGGGACAACCACGACATCGACGAGGACTACGGCAACGAGCTCGACACCCCCTACGACGACCAGAAGAGCACGACGACGCTCGCGCAGACGACGCAGGCCTTCTGGGAGTGGACGCCGTCGCGACCGCCGCGCGGCGACGGCTCGGGCGAGTTCCTGCTGGTCGAGGACGGCAGCTACCCGGAGCCGCCCGACTCGCTCCTGGTCTGGCGACGGCTGCCCTACGGAGACCTCGCCGACGTGTTCGGCGTCGATACGCAGATCGGGCGTCCGGGGCACGGGCTCACGCTGGATGCGGGCCACCTGCCGGACGGCACTCCGACCCTCTACGGTCGCGGGCAGTTCGAGTGGCTCACGGGCGGGCTGCGGGAGAGCCAGCGTGGCGGCGTCGCCTGGCGCGTGGTGAACAACCAGGCCTGGTTCGCCCCGGCCGACATCGACGCGGCCGGGCTGAAGCCGCTCGGGATCTCGCGCTGGAGCAGCTACGCCGGCGAGCGAGCGGCGCTCTGCCGCGAACTGCGCGGCGGGGGTTCGGACCCGCTGCGCGTGCGCGGCACGATCTTCGTGTCGGGCGACTCCCACGGCAACTTCGCGTCCGACGTCGTCGAGAGCGCGAAACTGCTGCCGGACTACAGCCCCGGGGCGGCGGTGCGGAACCCGGCCGACGGCACCACGCCCGAAAACGTGCAGGCGGGCTTCGTGCGCGCGACGACCGGCAACACGCCGGAACTCGACGCGCGCGCGGCGTCGGTCGGCGTCGAGTTCGCGCCGTCGTCGATGGGACGAGGCGGTGCCGACGAGACGGTGAAGCGCGGGAACGCGAGTTCGACGTTCGCGCAGCAGGTCGCCGGAGCCCGCTCGCTCGAAGCGCCGCTCATCGGGCTCAACCCGAACATGCAGTTCCTCGAGTGGGTCGAGCACGGCTACGGCATCGTCGACCTGACGCCCGAGCGGGCGATCTTCGAGTACTGGTGGCAGGACAAGCTCGTGCCGGACTCGCCCGACGTGCTCGGTCTCCAGGCGGTGACGTGGGCACGCGAGGACGCGGGCGCGAGTCCCGCGCCGCGCTACCGCGACCAGGTCGACCCGGTCGCGCTGCACGGGCTTGCGACCGAGGCGACGCGCGGGACGCGCAGGAGCGAGCCCGCGCCGGGCTTCGTCGGTCGGCCGCGCTGAG
>JAGWVP010000129.1 GCA_018970825.1 bacterium
CGCGAGCGAAGCGCCGAGGAGCACGGAGATCCGGGTCGTCGACTTCATCGCCCCTCCTGGTACCTGCGGTAGCGGTCCGCGAAGTCCTCGCGCTGATCCGGCGACATGTTCCGGTAGGTGTCGAAGTTGCGGCGGATGCGATCCTGCTCCGACGGATGCATCTGGCGGAAATCCTGCCAGCGCCTCTCGACCTGGCGCTGGGACTGCCGCGGCATGCGCTGGAAGCGCTCGTAGTTCTCCATCGCACGAGAGCGCTGGTCGGGCGAGAGTTCCTCCCAGTTCTGCGCGAGCACGAGCGATGGGGAAAGCGCTCGCGTCGGGACGAGCGCGAGGAGCGCGAGGCCGAGTCCGCAGGCCCGAACGGACCTCCCCGGCGGTCGACTCGACATCACCCGGCGGCCCCCGTCGCACCCGGTGCGCGATACACCGCTTCCATCTTGCGCAACTTGTCGAGTCGCCTGACGACCCCCATGTCGAGGAAGAGCCCGGGACGCCGGCGAAGTTCCTCCGGCACCTGGAGGTCGCGCGATGGATCGGCCGCGACGAGCGGAGCCCGGTGGGCGACCGAGGCATCCCGCCCGGCCCGCGAGGCGCGGGCCGGCCGAGTCTCCCGGACCGGAGGCCTCCCGGTCAGCGTCAGGGCCGGCGCGGTCGCCGTGCCACGAGGCGTCGAGGGTGCGTCGAGCCAGCCCAGGACACCGGGGCCAACGGGAAGAACGGCCACGGCGAGCAGCACCGCCAGGAGAGCCACGCTGCCGGCACCGAGCGCCCATGGCACCGCCGTGCGGCGCCCCGTGCCGGCCGGAGGACCCGGGCGCGGCGAGGGACGTTCGGGTCTCGCCGGTTCGGCAAGGCCGAGCGGATCGACCTCGCCGGCCTCGATCCGTGCCATGACCCGCTCGAGGGAGGAGGTTTCGGGCTCGGACGGCAGGAGGGACCGCCCGACGAGCCCCTGCACCCGGGCGAGTGCGGAGTGCTCCTCCCGGCAGGGTGGACAGCCTTCGAGGTGGGACTCGACCCAGCCGCGCTCCTGCGCCGGGATCTCCCCGTCGAGCAGCGCGACCAGTTGCGACGCGGCAAGGGCGCAGGCCGTGGTGGGCCCCTTCCCCTCGTACATGAGACTGCCGTCCCCGGGCGGAGTTGGCAGGCTCCTGCCCCGTCGCCCTCGCCGCCCCGGCTGCTCCGGTCTCCGTTCCCTCATCCCCGATCCGTCCATCGCCCCGCTCCCGGCCGGGATGCACCCCGGCACGAATCGCCGGCCCGGGTCCGCGAGTCCGATTGCGGGGAGGATGTCCCTCCGCAGCAACCGGTCGGATGCCCCGGCCTACCCTCCGACATGGTCCCTCAAACCCTCCCGGAGGGTCCTCGTTGCGCGGAACACGAGACTTTTGACGGCCTGCTCCGTGCAATTCAGGACCTCGGCGATCTCCTGGTAGCGAAGGTCCTGGGTCCGGCTCAGCACCAGCGCCGATCGTTGAGCCTCGGGAAGGCTCGCGACGAGGTCCCGGATCCGGGCCTCGAGCTCCCGGGCCGAAGACTCGCTCTCCCCCTCGGGGGACGTGGGATCGGCCGGGTACGGCGGAGGGTCCCCGCCGTCTTCGGCAGCCCCGTCGAGGCTCTCGAAGAGGCCCTTCGCCCGGACCTCGAAGCGGCGCTTCTCGTTCAGGCACAGGTTGTGGGCGATCGTGAAAAGCCAGGTCGAGACTTTCGCGGAAGGCTCCCAGCGGCCGCTCGCCCGGAAGGCGTTCAGGAACACGTCCTGCACGATCTCCTCGGCTCGCGCCTCGCTCCCCACCATGCCCACGACGTAGTGCAGGATCTTCTTCTGAAGGCGTCCGTGAAGCTCTCCGAAGGCCTCTCGGTCGCCCGCACGGACTCGCTCCATCACCTCGCGGTCCGGGTCTTCGGGAAGCTCGGCGTCGATCGCCGCAGAGAACCCCTGTCCCATCGGTTTTGCAACAAGTCGTTCGGTCGGGGGGGATCGATCGGCCTCTCCGGACGACGGCCCGCTCCACCCGCCGGCGGTCGATGCCGTCGCGGACCTCAGGTGGAGTAGGCCGAATTGAACTTCACGTACTCCGTCGACAGGTCCCCCGTGACGTAGCGCGCCCGACCGGAGCCGGCACCGAGATCGATCCGAACCCCGAACTCCGGGCGTTTCATCGAGTCCCGCGCGCGCGCGCGCCCCGCGTCGATGCCCTCGCCGCGGCGGAACACGACCGTGTCGCCGATCCGGATCGTGACCTTCCCGGGATCGACGCGAACCCCCGAGTACCCGACCGCGCAGGCGATGCGGCCCCAGTTCGGATCCGAACCGAAGAACGCGGTCTTCACGAGCGACGAGTTCCCGACCGTGCGGGCGACCCGGTGTGCGTCTGCGTCGCTCGGCGCGCCGAGGACCTCGATGGTCACGAGTTTCGTCGAGCCCTCCCCGTCGGAGGCGACGAGCCGCGCGATCTCCCAGCCCACCTCGTCGACCGCGGCCTCGAAGGACCTCATCGACGACGAGTCCGGCGACGGCGGCTCGTTCCCGGCCTCGCCGCTCGCGAGCAGGAAGAGGCTGTCGTTCGTGCTCGTGTCGCCGTCGACGCTCAGCGAGTTGAGCGACTGCACGCAGATTCGCCTCGCGAGGCTCCGGGCTTCCTTCACCCCCAGCACCGCGTCGGTGAGGAAGAAGACGAGCAGGGTCGCCATGTCGGGGCAGATCATGCCCGCGCCCTTGGCGATCGCCGCGATCGAGACGCGCCGGCGGCCCAGGACGACCGAGGCGTGGGCCATCTTGGGATACGCGTCGCTCGTCATGATCGCCCGGGCGAAGCGGCCCATGCCGTCGACCTCGAGCGAGTCCGCGGCGATCTCGATGCCGGAGGCGACCGACTCCATCGGAAGCGGGACGCCGATGATGCCGGTCGAGGCAGGTGCGACCAGACGCTCGTCGAGTTCGAGAAAGCGTGCCGCGATCGTGCAAGTCCTGCGGGCGGCGACCAGCCCGGCGCGGCCCGTGCATGCATTGGCGTTGCCGCTGTTCACCACGAGCGCCTGCAGGCGTCCGGCGCGCACCTTGTCGGCGGCGACCTCGACCGGCGCCGCTCGAAACGAGTTGCGCGTGAATGCCGCTGCCGCGACGGCGGGCTGGTCGGCGACGATCACGCCGAGGTCGGCGACCCCGCTCTTCTTGATCCCGCAGGCCGCCGCACCGAAGCGGAACCCCGGCACCCGGACTCCCTTCTCGTCCACCTTTCTTCTCACGATCTCTCCATGACTCCGGAAGCGAAGGCCTCCATCTGCTCGACGAGGTGATCGCAGTCCGCGCTGCGAAACGCGACGTGGAGGCGCGTGGCTCCGAGTCGCCGAAGCCGATCCACGTCCGACAGGAGGTCCTCCGCCCGGCTCCGCATCGCTCCATCGTGCCCCGGCGCCCCGACCAGGTCGACGGGCCCGAGCGGAGCGACCACTTCCCAGGGCCCGGCCCGACCCGCTTCCTCGCGGAGCCGGACCGCGCGGGCGACCGCGTCGGCGAAATCCGCGTCCGGAATGTCCCAGGGAATCCAGCCGTCGCCCAGCAGGGCCGCCCGCCGAACGGCTCGGAGCGAGTTCCCTCCCACCCAGATCGGTGGGTGCGGACGACGCGCCGGCCGCGGATCGATCACCACGTCGCGGAAACGGACCCGCTCGCCCTCGTGATGCGCCGGGTTCGACGTCCATGCCGCGACCAGGGCGCTGATCGCCTCGTCGGAGAAGCCGCCCCGACCTTCGAAGTCGGCGCCGAGGGCCCGGAACTCCGGCTTCAGGTGCCCCGATCCCACGCCGACCAGCAGCCGGCCGCGACTGAGCGCATCGAGGGTCGCGAGGCTCTTCGCGAGGACGAGCGGATGCCGATACGGAAGCACGAGGACGTGGGTGAGGAGCTCGATCCGCTCGGTCATGCCGCCCAGGTGGGCGAGCGTCGCCACGGGGTCGTACCAGGTCGCTCCCATCGCCTCGACGCGGGAGGAGGGAACCACGGGATGGTCCGAGCACGCGACGTGGGCGAATCCCAGGCGGTCGGCTGCGAGCGCGATCCGCTCGATCTCGGGCGGCCCGGCCGACGCCTCCCACGCCATGACCCGCGCCGGGACCTGCTGGACCACCGGCAGGCCGAGGCCGAACTTCATGGGCCGCCCCGCGGGTCGACTCCCCGGCAGCCGACGGCGTCCCGCTGGTGGTTTTGCCGGGTGGGCGTCGCGTCGCCTATCATCGGGAGTCTCGAACGGAGGTGCGCATGCGGGCTCTCGTCTTCCGTCACGGCGTCGCGCGCCAGATCATCACCAAAGCTCTTTCCGTGGCAAGCCCGAGGGCCCTGGTCGGGCGTTTCGCTCCCATGCAGCTCGAGGAGATTCCCGAGCCGTCGCTCCCGGGCGACGACTGGCTCGTCATCCGCACCGGCCTGTGCGGAATCTGCGGCAGCGACGCGAAGCAGGTGTTCCTGAACGGGAGCCCGGACAACCCGATGACGGCCGTCATCAGTTTCCCGCAGGTTCTCGGGCACGAGGTCGTCGGCCGGGTGGCCACGGTCGGCCCCGCGGTGCGCGACAGGCGTCCGGGCGACCGCGTCGTTCTGAACCCGTGGCTCTCGTGTGCTCCGCGCGGAATCGTTCCCCCCTGCCCCGCCTGCGCGAACGGCGATTTCTCCATCTGCGACAACTTCACCCGCGGGCGGATTCCCGCCGGGATCCACACCGGGAATTCCAGTGCCGCGACGGGCGGCTTCGCGCCGCTCGTGCCGGCGCACGAGTCCATGGCGATCCCGGTTCCGGACGACGTGAGCGACGAGGCGGCCGTCCTCGCGGACCCGTTCTCGGTCTCCCTCCACGGCATCCTGAAGCGGCCGCCCACGCCCGGGCGGGCCTGCCTCGTCTGGGGATGCGGCACCCTCGGGTTGTGCGCGATCGCGATCCTCCGGAGTCTCCACCCCGAGAGCCCGGTCGTCGCGGTCGCCCGCTACTCCCACCAGCGTCGACTCGCGGAGAGTCTCGGCGCGACGCTGGTGCTCGACCACCGCCCGGTCGCGCGGGTCATCGAGGACGTGGGCCGCTTCACCTCGGCGGAGCCGCTTCGTCCCTGGTACGGCCTGCCGATGCTGAACGGCGGCGTGGACGTCGTGTACGACACGGTCGGTCTTCCCCAGACGATCGAGGCCGGCGTGCGCATCGTCCGCCCGCGGGGTGCGATCGTCGTGACCGGGGTGGAAATGCCGCGCCGATTCGAGTGGACTCCCCTCTACTTCAAGGAAATCTCGCTCGTCGGCTCGAACGCCTTCGGGGAGGAGGACTTCGAAGGGGGACGCAAGCACGCGATGGAGATCTACTTCGATCTCCTCCGGGCCGGCCGCGTCGACCCGACGCCGATCCTCACCCACCGCTTTCCCCTGTCCTCGTGGCGCGAAGCCTTCCTCGCCTGCTTCGACCAGGGCGCGAGCGGTGCCGTGAAGGTCCTCTTCGACTACCGCGACATCGGCTCCACCTGACGCGACCGGCGAGTCGGACCCGGCAGGTCCGTCCCTGCGGGACGCTGCAGCAGCAGAATCGAAAGCCCGTCGGGGTCCCGGAGCACGCAGCTCGCGAGCCCCCGGGCATGCTCGACCGGCGGACGGGTCGGCTCGATTCCACGGTCGCGCAGCGAGTGCAGCGTCGAGGCCAGGTCGTCGACGAGCAGCGTCAGGTGGGAGAGCCCGCACGGGGCCCCGGCCTCCTCGTTCCGCACGGCTCCCGCCGATTCGGCGAAAGCGAGGATCTCGATGCGCAAGTCCCCGCACTCGAGAGTCGCGCCGCGCAGGGGGCGCGGCAGCGAACCGAGACGCTCGGCCGCCGCCGTCCCGAGCTCCGCGCGAAGGACCTCCCGGAACCCGAGGCCGTCACGCCAGAATCGGAGCGAGCGCTCGAGGTCGGCGACTCCGATCGAGAACTGCTCGATTCCGAGGATCATCGCGCGCGACCCTTGCCGACACGACCCCGCAGCGCAACCGACGGCGACGGAACTCCCGCGGCGATCGGCGAACGGTCGATGTCCGTACCCGCGTCGCCGGGGGACGAGCCTCGTGCCCGTCGACGGGCGGCCCGCGCGACCTCGCCGAGCGGAAAGTCGAGCCAGCCTTCCGGTGCGTCGGCGAGGCGCTCTGCCGCACGCTGCGCGAGCGAGGTCGACGCGGCGAGCCGACCGCGCCGGAGATGATGGCTCGAGGCGGCGAACTGGATCACCCCCTGGAGCCATCGTCGGGTGTCGCCCGAGGCCGCGAGCCAGAACGGCTCGAGCTCCTCGTGGGCTTCGAAGTCCCGCCCGTCGGCCAGCATCGCGGACGCCCGACCCAGCGCGCCACGGAGCGCCTCCTCGTCTTCGTCTCGATCCGACTCCACGTCCCGGTTTTACACGAGGGGGCGGGATCGCTACCCCCGGACCCCGGTGGGAGGACCTCGCGAGCCGGCCTCACGGGATCGCGCGCCGGGCGCCGACGGCCCGACCGACTCGCGTCCGGGTCGCCCGGCACGACTCGTCCTGCTCGCCGCGGGAGGGCTCGCGATCGCGGCGGCGTTCCTTCGGCCCGACGCCTGGCCGCTCGCCTGGCTCGGCCTTGCGCCGCTCTTCGGTCTCTCGCCTCGCGCATCGAGCGGACGGGAGGCTTTCCTCGAGGGATGGTGGGCGGGTCTCGCCACCAACGTTCCCGCCTTCTTCTGGCTGGTTCGCACGATCCACCGCTTCGGCGGGTTTCCCCTGCCCGTCGCCCTCTTCTTCTACGCGGTCCTCGCCGCCTTCGGCGCCCTGCAGTTCGGTCTCGTCGGTTTCGTGCTGCGCCGGGCGGGTCCCGCGGGCGCGCTCCTGCTCGCACCCGCCGCATGGACGGCGAGCGAGTTCCTCTTCCCGAATCTCTTTCCCTGGCGGCTCGGCCACTCGCAGCGCGAACTGCTCCCCCTCCTGCAGATCGGCGAAGTCGCGGGCCCCTACCCGCTCTCGTTCGCGATGGCATGGCTGGCCGCCGCGGCCGTGCGTCGGCCGTTCGAGTTCCGCCGCCTCGTCCCCCCGGGCCTCGCGATCGTCGCACTCGCGTCCTTCGGCGTGATCCGAATCGGCCAGGTCGACGCGGTCGTCGCGGGGGCCCCCTCCTTCTCCGTCGGAGTCGTGCAGGGGAACCTGGGACTCGGCGAGAAGCGTCGAACCGAGCGCTTCGACGAGAACGTCGATCGCTACCGTCGTCTGTCGCTCGGCCTCTCCCCGACCCCGGACCTGATCGTCTGGCCGGAGACGGTCGTCGAGTGGGGAATCCCCCACGACGCCGACCCGCCCGGGGACCTCGACGCATTTCCGGGCGCTCCCGCCCCGCTCCTCTTCGGCGCCGTGTCCTGGTCGCGGCGCAAGGGCGATCCGGTCTGGTACAACAGCGCGTTCCTGCGCGGAGAGGACGGCCGCCTGCGCGGCGCCTACGACAAGATCGTGCTCATGCCCTTCGGAGAGTTCATCCCGTTCGCCTCGATGTGGCCGTGGCTCAAGACCCTCTCGCCGGCCACGGGCGACTTCGCACGGGGAGCCGGGCCCGCCGTTCTCGAGGTGACCCCACGCGCCCGGGTGGGGCCGCTCATCTGCTACGAGGACCTGCTCTCGGGACACGTCCGCGCCACGGTCGACGCGGGTGCCACGCTGCTCGCGACGCTCGCGAACGACGCATGGTTCGGCGACACGGCGGCCCTGCGGCAGCACGAGATGCTCGCGTCCTGGCGCGCCGTCGAGAACCGTCGCTTCCTCGTGCGCGCGACCAATACCGGACTCACGTCGGTCGTCGACCCGGTGGGCCGCGAGATCGTCGCGTTACCGGTCGAGACCGAGTCCGCGAAGGTGGTGGACACCCGGCTTCTCGATGCGACGACGCCCTACCGGCGATTCGGCGACGTCTTCGCGTGGGCGACGGTGATCGCGACCGCGTGGCTCGCCCGCGCCCGGGCC
>JAGWVP010000130.1 GCA_018970825.1 bacterium
CGAACGAGCCCCTGCCGCGAGCCTTCTGGGAGGGCGCTCCCTCGGGACTCGCCTGCCTCGACGCCGTGGTCGCCGACGTGTGGCGCGACGGGCACTCCCACCACATCACGCGCCTCATGGTGCTCTCGAACCTGGCGACGCTGCTGGGCGTGTCGGCCCGCGAACTCGCCGACTGGTTCTGGGTCGCCTACGACGACGCCTTCGACTGGGTGGTCGAGCCGAACGTGGTCGGCATGGGGACCTTCGCCGCGGGCGACGCCATGACGACGAAGCCCTACGTCTCGGGCGCCGCCTACCTCCACCGGATGAGCGACTTCTGCGAGGGCTGCGCCTTCGACCCGGCGCGCGACTGCCCGGTCACGCCGCTCTACTGGGCGTTCCTCGGCCGCAACGAATCGCGGCTGCGCGGCAACCAGCGCCTGCGCATGCCGCTCGCCTCGCTTTCGCGTCGCGACCCCGGGGCGCGGCGGCGCGACGAGGCGGTCCGGCGGACCGTGCTCGCGTCGCTCGCCCGGGGCGCGACGCTCGCACCCGCCGATCTCGCCGGCGACGAACCCGCCGGACCTCCGCCCGGCGGACGGCCGCGGTCGAAGGGACGCCGGGGCTGAAGGCGACCGGGGACGCGCGCGCCGATCCCGAGGTCTTTGCACCGCGGGCGGGACGGCCTTAGTCTCCCGTCGCATGTTCCCGCAGGAGCTGCTGTCCGGCCCGCTCGGGGCGCTCGGCGTGGGCGGCCTCTTCGGCGCGGCCGTCGGCTACGCGGCGAAGAAGCTCTCGCGGGCCGCCCTGCTGGTCGTCGGCCTCGGCTTCCTGCTCGTGCAGGTGCTCGCCTGGTACGGCTGGGTCGAGGTCCACTGGGAACACGTCGAGGCCGCCGCGCGCGCGCAGTGGCAGTCGCCCGACGGGACCACGCTGCTCGACCGCGCCTTCCGGGTCGCGAGCGCGAACCTTCCCTTCGGCGGCGCGTTCGCCGCCGGCTTCGTCCTGGGCTTCCGGCTCGGCTGACGCGGACGCGCGCCGGGCGGTGGCGGGCCGCCGTCTCCCGCGCCGAAATTGCGACCCCCCGGGGGTCGCGTTAGATCGCCCGCATGAGCGCGCAAGGTTCGACGAAGCCCCTGTTCGACTCCCTCCGGGAGTTCCCCCTCGGCCGCGGCGGGACGGGGCGCCTGTTCTCGCTGCCGGCGCTCGAGGAGGCGGGGCTCGGCGCGATCTCGCGGCTGCCGGTCAGCCTGCGCATCGTGCTCGAGTCGGTCCTGCGGAACTGCGACGGCCGCAAGATCGCCGAGAAGGACGTGCGCGCCCTCGCGGCCTGGAAGCCGCGCGCGGAGCGGACCGAGGAGATCCCCTTCGTCGTGGCGCGCATCCTGCTGCAGGACTTCACCGGGGTTCCGCTGCTCGTCGACCTGGCCGCGATGCGCTCGACCGTCGCGCGGCTCGGCAAGGACCCGAAGATCGTCGAACCGCTCGTGCCGGTCGACCTCGTGGTCGACCACTCGGTGCAGGTCGACGTCGCGGGACGCGCGGACGCGCTGCGGCGCAACATGGAGCTCGAGTTCGAGCGGAACCGCGAGCGTTACGAGTTCCTGAAGTGGGGCATGCAGGCCTTCGACACCTTCCGCGTCGTCCCCCCGGGGATCGGCATCTGCCACCAGGTGAACCTCGAGTACCTGGCCCACGGCGTGCTCGTCCGCGACGGTGTCGCGCTGCCCGACACGCTGGTCGGCACGGACTCGCACACGACGATGATCAACGGTCTCGGCATCGTCGCCTGGGGCGTCGGCGGCATCGAGGCGGAGGCCGGGATGCTCGGCCAGCCGGTCTACTTCCTCACGCCGGACGTCGTCGGCGTGAACCTCGTCGGCGCGCTGCGCGAGGGCGTGACCGCGACCGACCTCGTCCTGCGCGTGACCGAACTGCTCCGGCGCGCGAAGGTCGTCGGCAAGTTCGTCGAGTTCCACGGCGAGGGAGCGGCCTCGCTCGCGGCGACCGACCGCGCGACGATCGCCAACATGGCGCCCGAATACGGCGCGACGATGGGCTTCTTCCCTGTCGACGAGGAGACCTGCCGCTACCTCGAAGCGACCGGCCGCAGCGAGGAGCAGGTCGACCTCGTGCGCTCCTACTGGACGGCGCAGGGCATGTTCGGCATCCCGAAGGCCGGCGCCTGCGACTACAGCGAGGTGCTGGAACTCGACCTGGGATCGGTCGTGCCGGCGGTCGCCGGCCCCAAGCGGCCGCAGGACCGCATCGACCTGCCGGAGCTGAAGCGCCAGTTCACGGACCTGCTCGCGCGACCGGTCGCGGAGAACGGCTTCGGCAAGAAGCCCGACACCCTCGGCCGGCGCGTCCCGGTCGCGGTCGGCGAGGGATCGGCCGGGGAGGCGACGCTCGGCGACGGCGACGTCGTCATCGCGGCGATCACCTCGTGCACGAACACGTCGAACCCGAGCGTCATGCTCGCGGCCGGGCTGCTCGCGAAGAAGGCGGTCGAGCGCGGACTGCGCGTGCCGCCGACCGTGAAGACGTCGCTCGCGCCGGGCTCCCGCGTGGTGAGCGACTATCTCGCGCGCACCGGGCTCCAGCCGGCGCTCGACGCGCTCGGCTTCGAGACGGTCGGCTACGGCTGCACGACGTGCATCGGCAACTCCGGGCCGCTCGACCCGCGGATCGAAGACGCGATCGGCAAGCACGACGTCGTCGCGGCGAGCGTGCTCTCGGGCAATCGCAACTTCGAGGCCCGCGTGCACCAGGCGGTGCGGGCGAACTTCCTCATGAGCCCGCCGCTCGTGGTCGCGTTCGCGCTCGCCGGCCGTGTCGACGTCGATCTCGCGCGCGAGCCGCTCGGTCGCGGCGAGGACGGGCGCGACGTCTTCCTGCGCGACGTCTGGCCGACCACGGCCGAGGTCCGCGACTGCCTGCACGCGGCGACCGACGCGGCGAGTTTCCGCCGGCTCTACTCCGACTTCGCCGGCCAGAACCCGCTGTGGAACGACGTGCCGTCCACGCCCGGCCTCGTCTACGGCTGGGACCCGGCCTCGACCTACATCCAGGAGCCGCCGTTCTTCCTCGACTTCTCGCTCGAACCCGGGCGCTTCGCGGACGTCCGCGGCGCTCGCGCTCTCGCGATCTTCGGCGACTCCGTGACGACCGACCACATCAGCCCGGCCGGGGCGTTCAAGTCGACCACGCCCGCCGGGCGCTGGCTCACCGAGCAGGGCGTGGCCCCCGCCGACTTCAACTCCTACGGCGCGCGCCGCGGCAACGACCGCGTCATGACGCGCGGCACGTTCGCGAACGTCCGGATCAAGAACCTCATGGTGCCGGGCGTCGAGGGCGGCGTGACCGCCGTCCAGCCGTCGGGCGAGCAGGCGAGCATCTACGACGCCGCCGTTCGCTACCGGGAGGCCGGCGTCCCGCTGGTCGTGTTCGCGGGCCAGGAGTACGGCACCGGCAGCTCGCGCGACTGGGCCGCGAAGGGCACCCGCCTGCTCGGCGTCCGGGCGGTCGTCGCCCAGAGCTTCGAGCGCATCCACCGCAGCAACCTCGTCGGCATGGGCGTGCTGCCGTGCCAGTTCGAGGAGGGCACGAGCGCCGCGACGCTCGGGCTCGACGGGCGCGAGACCTTCTCGATCACGGGGCTGGAGGCGCCGGGCTTCAAGCCCCGGCAGATGCTCGCGCTCGGCATCGAGCGCGCGAACGGCGAGCGGCTCGAGGTTCCGGTCCGGGTGCGCATCGACACCCCGATCGAGGTCGAGTACTACCTCCACGGCGGCATCCTTCCCTTCGTGCTCCGCCAGATCGTCGCGGGCGCCTGACCGGCGACCGCGCCGTGACCGCTTCGCGGAGTCCGACGGCCGGGCGGCTCCGCGCACGCGCGGCGGCCGGCTCCGTCCTCGCGCGCGCCCCGGGGCGCGTGAACCTGGTCGGCGAGCACACCGACTACAACGACGGCTTCGTACTCCCCGCGGCGATCGACCGCTCGACGTGGGTCGCCGCGCGCAGGCGCGACGACGCGAAACTCGTGATGCGCTCCGACGACCTCGGCGAGACCGTGACGGTCGACCTCGCGGCGCCGGGAGACGGTGCCCGCGGGGCCTGGAGCGACTACCCGCACGGGCTCGCGCGCGCTCTCGTCGCATCGGGCATCCCGGTGCCCGGTGCCGACCTCCGGATCGCGAGCGACCTGCCGCTCGGCGCGGGCCTCTCGTCGTCGGCCGCGCTCCTGGTCGCGACGGGTCGGGCGCTGCTCGCGCTCGCGGGTGCGACGGTCGACCCCGTGGAACTCGCCCTCCTCTGCCGCGAGGCGGAGAACGGGTTCGTCGGAGCGCGAAGCGGCATCATGGATCCGGTGGCGTCGCTCCTCTGCGAGCGCGGCTCGGCCCTCCTCCTCGATTGCCGCTCTCTCGGCCATCGCCCGGTCGAGCTCCCGGGGGACCTCCGGATCGTCGTGTGCAACAGCCTCGTGCGCCACGAACTCGCGACCGGCGAGTACAACCGCCGCCGTGCCGAGTGCGAGGCGGGCGTCGCGTCGCTCGCCCGGGCGAGACCCGGGATCGTAGCACTGCGGGATGCGACGCTCGCCGACCTCGGCGCGATCCGCGACGTGATCGACCCGGTCCTCTTCCGTCGTTGCCGCCACGTCGTCACCGAGAACCGACGCGTGCTCGATCTCGCGACGGCCCTCGACGCGGGACATCTCTCCGCCGTCGGCACCCTCATGGGAGAATCGCACGCGAGCCTGCGCGACGACTTCGAGGTGAGCTGCGCGGAGCTCGACCTGCTCGTCGAGATCGCCTCGGGCGTCCCGGGCGTGATCGGTGCGCGGATGACCGGCGGAGGCTTCGGCGGCTGCACGGTCCAGCTCGTGCGGAGCGAGGCGGTGGACGCCTTCCGCCACCGCGTCGCGACCGTCTACCGGCGCGAGACCGGTCGGCTGCCGGAAATCCTCGTCTGCGAGGCGAGCGCAGGCGCGGCCGGTGACGCCCGGCCCGCGTGACCGGAGCGACGCGGCGACGGCCGCCGCTGGACGCGGGCGGCAGGCCCCGTTACCGCTCGAGTCCCGTGGGCTCGTCATCCGCATCCCGCGCCGACGCCGTCGACGCGTCCGGGGCGGTCGTGCGGGTGCCGCGCGTGCCCCGGGCGATCGTCTCGCTCGTGCCGAGCGTCACCGAGACGCTGTTCGAACTCGGTCTCGGCGACCGGCTCGTCGGCGTGACCGACTGGTGCGTGCACCCGGCCCAGGGCGTCGCGCGCCTGCCTCGCGTGCGCGGAACCAAGAACCCCGACGTGGAGGCGATCGCGGCCCTTCGCCCCGACCTCGTGCTCGCGAACCTCGAGGAGAACCGCGCCGCGGACGTGGCAAGGATGCGGGAGCGCGGGATCACGGTCCGGGTCGATTACCCTCGCACGGTCGACGACGCGGTCGCCCAACTCCGCTGGCTCGCGGACCTCGGCGCCTCGCGGGCCGAGACGGCCCGGGTGATCGAGCCTGTCCTCGACGCCCTCGCCCGCACCGACGGGGACCGGGAGCGCCGGCCCCCGGTGCGCGGCTTCGTCGCCGTGTGGAAGGACCCCTGGATGACGCTCTCCCGGGACACCTACGCCCACGACCTGCTGGCCCGGGCCGGGATCGCCAACGCGTTCGCCGAGGCGGTAGAGCGCTACCCGCGGGTCGCGCTCGGGGAGGTCGCGGGGGCCGACCCGCAGGTCGTCCTGCTTCCCGACGAGCCCTTCCGCTTCGCCGACGCCGACGCCCACGACCTCGCCCGGGGGCCGCTCGCGGGGACCCGGGCGGCCCGGGCCGGCGCGATCCGGGTCGTCGACGGGACTCTCGTCTTCTGGCACGGGCCCCGGATCGCGGCCGCCCTCGACCTCCTGTCCGGGATCGCCCGGGACGCCCTCGAAAGGGAGACCTGACCCGGTCCCCCAGGCCGGGCGTCACGATTTCATGCATTGTCCCGGCTCGAACGGGAGTGGTACGCTCACGGGGCCGCGCCCGGGCCCCGCGCCGGGGTCGAAGCAACGCGCGGCGGGAAGTCGCTCCATGAAAATCCGCCGAGTCCGCCGAATCCTCTCCTTCGCTGCCCTCCTGCTCTGCGCGGTCCCGGCGAGCCCGGGCCTCGCCTCCGAGGCGGGCGACCAGGCCTCCTGCCTGAAGCGCATCGCCGAGGCCGTCCA
The DNA here is from genome assembly GCA_018970825.1 of bacterium. Lineage (GTDB taxonomy): Bacteria > Desulfobacterota > Binatia > UBA12015 > UBA12015 > REEB422. The sequence goes on from JAGWVP010000130.1 coordinate 6,178, forward strand.
GAATTACACGAACACCTTCGTGACGGCGCAGGGCGGTTGCGAGGCCCGCAATCTCGCCCGCGAGACCCCGGTCGCCTGCGAGGACGACAACGACACGAAGGACCAGCTGAAGGACGCGGCCGACAAGCTGATCTCCCAGTTCAACAAGTGCCTTCCGACGTCCTTCGCCCAGATGTGCTCGCTGTCGAAGACGGCGCCCCTCGACCTGTACGCGGCCCTCATCACGGGACCGGGTTCGCTCCGGGACACGCTCAACGTCCTCGTCGCGCGGCTCTGGCGGACGAGCACGACCGGGTGCCCGAGGCCGACCGGGCCGGTGTCGAAGGAGGCCGAGTCCTGCGTCCGGTCGATCAACTCCCAGGTGGCGCGGGTCTCCTCGCAGATCCAGCAGTGCGTCTCGAAGTGCGAGTTCACGCTCACGAAGGGCGGCGGCGAGGCCTGCATCGCACCGGACACCGGCGAGCCTCTTAAGGACAAGCTGGTCGAATGCGTCGACCGCGCGCGGGCCCGTCTCGTCGACTCGGTCGCCAAGCGCTGCACGCCCGCCGCCCTGGTCGAGGCGGGCTGCCCGCTCGGAGCCTCCACCGTTCCGGGCCTCTTCGGCGCATTCGAGCCCCACCTGAAGAAACTCACGCGCGACCTCGACGTGAAGATCTACAACTCGCCGTGCCGCTACCGCATCGCGATCAACCCGGTTCCGCCGGTCGCCCCGGTGGCGATGGAGCCGAGCGGCGAGTTGAAGGAGATCCACTGCGGCCAGGAACTCGACGCGAGTTTCTTCGGCGACGACGAGGAGATGGTCCTGCTGGGCGACCTGAACTGCCAGGATGCCGGCAAGGTGAACGGGCTCGTCGTCAGCGCGTCGAACGTGACGATCAACCTGGGCAAGGACTTCCGGGTGAGCGGCCCGGCCAAGGCGGCGGACCGCACCGGGGTCGGCATCCTGCTGAAGGGCGGGGCGCACGACGTCTTCGTGCGCCGCGGCGTCGTCCAGCGCTTCGCGACCGGCATCGCCGACGTCGGCGCCGGTGCCGGCAACACCCTGAAGGAGCTCACGGTCCGAGGTCACGTGGGCGACGGCGTGCGACTCGCCGGCGAAGGGGCGCGGGTCGACTCGCTCTCGGTGAAGCAGAACGGCGGCTACGGCGTGCGGATGACCGGCGCTCTCTCGAGGATCATCGCCTGCACGACCGAGGCGAACGGACTCGACGGCTTCCGCGTGGACGGCGCCGACGCCGTCCTCGACGGCAACCAGAGCGGGGCGTTCAAGGACAACGGCAACGGCGGTTTCGGCTTCGTCCTGAACGGGCTCGGCGCGAACGTCTACCAGAACTCGACCGAGGTGAACGCGGGCGGAGGGTTCCTCGTGAACGCCGCCACCGTCCGCTTCAAGGCCAACTCCGCGACCTCGAACGGGGGACCCGGGTTCCGCTTCGTGACCGCCGGATCCGCCCTCGACTCGAACCGCTCCGAGAGGAACGGCGGCCTCGAGTTCGACATCGCGGCCGGCAACCTCGACGAGACCGGCAACCGTGCGAACGGAAGCACGATCGTGTTCGGCCCCGAGGGCGGCACCTTCGAGTAGGCGCGACCGCTACGCTCGTCCTTGCGTCCCCCCCGGATCGTCCGTCGCGAGTCGACCGGGCTCCGGGCGTCCGGTTTCACCGCGCATCGAGCGAACCTGGTCGAGGAGTTCCCGGAGCGCCCTGCGCCCCGCCGGGAACGAGGCCCAGAGCGCGAGGTAGATCGCGGCGTAGAGGAGCGCGTGCAGGGCGAGCCC
>JAGWVP010000131.1 GCA_018970825.1 bacterium
GATCACGCCCGGGGCTCAAAGGGGGCGCTCGCCCGAATTTCTCGTCGCCGGCGATGCGGCCTCCGCTGCGATGCCTGCAGCCCCGTCAGGCTCGACGCTTGTACGCCCGGCGGGCATCGCCTAGGCGGAGCAAATGGCTCCCCCGTCTCGCGACTCGGCTCTTTCCCGTCCCCGGGGAGCCGCGGTGGGGATCGCCCTCCTCGCGCTCGCGGCCGCGCTCCGCCTCTGGCGCATCGGGTGGGGGCTCGACGAGGGAGTCTCGTGGGAGGACGAGCGGCTCTTCTGGCTGGGCTGGCTCTCCACCTTCGCCCGGCCGACGACGAGTTGTCTCCTCCCGGGGAGCCTGATCTACCCGCCGCTCTACGGGTACGTCTCGGGAGCGGTCTTCGCGATCGCCGTCGCGCTCGGGCTCGTGTCGCCATCGGGGACACCTCCCCACCTCGAGGCGCTCCTCGTCGCGCGCGTCGTGTCCGCCGTCGCGAGCGTCGTCGGGGTCGCGCTCACGGGTCTCGTCGCGAAGAGGATCGCCGGGCCCCGCGCGGGGCTCGTCGCCTTGGCACTGGCCGCGGTCGTGCCGCTCGACGCGATGCAGGTGCACTACGCCTCGGTCGACCCGCTGCTGACGACGATCACCGCGGCCACGCTGCTCGTGACCCTTCGGCTCGCCCGCACGCCAACCGTGGCGCTCGCGGCGTCGGCGGGCCTCCTGGTCGGACTCGCCGTGGCGACGAAGTACACCGCCATCCTCCTCGCGGCCCCGGTGGCGTGGGCCATCCTGGTCGAGGCGCCGCTCGCCGGAGTCGGGATTCGAAGAATCGCCACGCTCGCGGTCGCGGCCGCGCTGGGCGCCCTCGTCGGCGCGGCCACCGGCTGCCCGTCCTGCTTCCTCGAAAGCCACAAACTCCTGGCCGCGATCGCGATGCACCGGCGCATGGTCGCCTGGGCGGGATTTCCGACCGACCATCTCGTCCCGACGCTCGGCTGGTACGGGCGTCCGTGGCTGTACGAGCTGATCGCGAGCCTTCCCTTCCTGCTGGGCCTGCCGCTCTACCTCCTCGTGCTGGTCGGCGTCGCCCGGTCGGTCATGCGCCACGACCGCGACGACCGCGTGCTGCTCGCGTTCGTCGTCGCCTGGTTCGGGGTGGTGGCGGCGAGCCGGGTGACCTTCGCGCGCTACCTGCTGCCGCTGGTTCCCGCGCTGGTGCCGCTCGCAGCGCGCGTGCTCGCCGAGCGGCGCGGGGGCGTCGCGATCGCCGTCGCCGCGACGCTGTACGGCACGGTGCTCGCGACGTCGCAGGTCGCCCGGTTCTCCTGGGGCTCGCAGAGCGCCGTCGCCGCGTGGATCGGGTCGAACGTTCGACGCCCCGACGAAAAGCCGCTCACGGTCGAGTTCGTCTCCATGCTGAAGGGGGGCTATTACCGTCTCGGACGCCCGCTGAGGCGGGCCGGCTTCGACGTGACCGAGCGGCAGGACGCACGCTGGCTCGAGTCGCGGCCCGACGTGTTCGTGCTGCCCGACTGGCACGCGATGGCGTTGCGGCGCGACAGCCCTCGATCCCCCGCGACCCGGAGTCTCGACCGGGTCGAGCGCGGGAAGACCGACTACGTGCTCGCCCACGCGATCCCGTCGCGCTGGTACCTGCAGCGGCGGTGGGACGAGTGGATCGACCCGGGGCTCGCCACCCAGCTCTACCAGGGCGACCTCGGGTTCCGCGTGTACGTGCGGCGCGACCTCCGGCCCGAAACGGGATACCCCGCCGCGCCCTGATCGGATGCTCGGCCGCGGGTCTTCGCTGCCACTCTCCGATCCGGCCTGCTCCGCCCGGTCGTGACGAAGCTCGCGAGTCTCCTCACCTCGGGCTCAGGCTGGGACCGCGCCGCCTTTCACGCGACCCGCGTCTCCGCCGGGATTGCCGGCAGCGGCGGCGGGCGGCGACCGAGGATGAGCAGTCGCTCGAGGAAGGTCAGGTCCCGCGGCGGCTCCTTGGGCACGACGCGGTAGCGGATGCGCAGCGCGCCCGCGTCCTCGGTCATCTCGAACCAGTTGAGGCAGTAGGACGGCACCCAGACGCCGGGCAGGCGGCCGAGGCGCACGGGCACGTGTTCGAGGCGCTTCAGCCACGAGCCGGTGTTCAGCACGAGGCGGCCGTCGACTTCCTTCTGCGACGGCGTGTGGGTGTGGCCGTAGACGTAGACCGCGACGTCGGGATGCGCGGCGAAGATGCGCTTCGCCGCCGCGAGGTAGTCGCCGTCCTCGTCGAGCGCGAGCCCGTCTTCGCGCCAGAGGCCGAAGCGCTCGAGCGCCTGCCGCAGGCTTCGCAGCAGGAACCACGCCGGCACCGAGAGCACGAGCAGCGTGGCCAGCACGGCGCTGTTCACGAACTGGACGAAGTCGAGCACGCGCCCGGGGAATCCCAGGATCGGCTGCAGGTCGATCTCGAAGATCGGCGAGCGGTAGCCCGTCAGGTTCTCGACCGAGCGCAGCGCGAACAGCGCCGCGCTCAGCCCGAAGAGCAGCAGGAACGGCAGGATCCCCCAGCGGATCCACGGGGCGAGGTCCTTGTAGAAGTGGTTCGAGAGCACCCAGTACGGGATGTCCTGGTTCGGCTGCACCGACTCCACGTCGTCGAGCCACTTGCTGCGCGTCCCCTCGGCGCTCTTGCCGGCCGAGGCGACGATGCCGCTCGTCACCCAGTAGCCGAACGGCAGGGCCCAGCGGTTGCCGAACTCGGGCGATCGGTTGAAGCCGTCGTGCTGCTGGCCGTGCTCGACCCAGATCGTGCGGCCGGCGATCGTGCGCTGCAGGCTCTCGACGGGCTCGAGCCGGATGCCCTGGCGGGAGAGTGCCGCCGCGTACTCCGGCACGCAGGCGAGGTCGTAATCGTGATTGCCCGGCAGGAGCGTGATGCGGCAGCGCTCGCCGGCCTCGCGCAGTTGGCGGAAGAGGTCGGGGTGGTGCGCGACGATCGTGTCGAGCTTCGTGCCCGCGGCGGGCTCCTCGGTGAGTTCCCAGAAACCGAAGGCGTCGCCGACGATCACGACCTCGGCGGGCTGCGGTCCGTCGGCGACCCTGCGCAGGAAGTCGACGAGCTCGCTTTCGAACCTGCACTTCGCGAGCGCGCCGTCGCCGCCGATGTGCAGGTCGCTGATGAAGTAGAGGGTCGTCGGCCCCTTCGGTCCCGCGTCCGCCATGACGTCCGAGCCTAGCAGGGTTGCCGTCTCCGTGGGCAGGGACCGGACGTGGTCCGCCCCGTCGCGAGCCGGCCGTCCGGCCGCTGCCCGGGCGACTGCGGGTCGGATTCGCTACGGAGGCCGCCATGAGCGAGATCCGTCACCGCGAGATCCAGGCGAACGGCCTGCGCATGCACCTGGCCGAGGCCGGCCCCGACGAAGGTGCGCTGGTCCTCCTCTGCCACGGCTTCCCCGAGAGCTGGTACTCGTGGCGGCACCAGCTGCGCGCCCTCGGCGCGGCCGGATGGCACGTGGTCGCGCCCGACATGCGCGGCTACGGCCGCACCGAGGCGCCCGAGGACGGCCGCGCCTACACGCAGCTCCACCTGGTCGCGGACATGGTCGGCGTGCTCGACGCACTCGGCACCGCGCAGGCGGTGATCGTGGGGCACGACTGGGGTGCGCCGGTCGCGTGGAACTCGGCGCTCCTGCGTCCCGACCGCTTCCGCGCCGTCGCAGGGCTGAGCGTGCCCTGGACGCCTCGTACGCCGATCGCGCCGACCCAGGTCATGAAGATGATCTTCGGCGACCAGTGGTTCTACTTCCTCTACTTCCAGGAGCCGGGGAAGGCGGAGGCCGAGCTCGACGCGAACGCGCGCCTGTTCCTGCGGTCGTTTCTCTACACGGCCTCGGGCGACCCGCCGCCGGAGTCGCTGCTCGGGCTCGTGGGCGGGCCGAAGGACGGCCGGATGATCGACCACCTGCTCCGGCCCGAGCGCCTGCCGGCCTGGATCGACGAGACCGACGTCGACTTCTACGCGGGCGAGTTCGAGCGCACCGGGTTCCGCGGCGGGCTCCAGTGGTATCGCTGCGCGGACCTCTCGTGGGAGCTCACGGCCGCATGGAACGACGCGCGCATCCTCCAGCCTGCCCTGTTCGTCGCGGGCGAGCGCGACGGCGTGATCGCGATGACGCCGGGGGCGATCGACGGCATGAAACAGGCGATGCCGGGGCTGCGCCGCGCGGTCCTGCTTCCGGGCTGCGGGCACTGGACCCAGCAGGAGCGGCCGGACGACGTGAACCGCGAGCTGCTCTCGTTTCTCGCGTCGCTCTGACGGAAGGGCGGGTTCCTCTCGCCGCCTTCGGACGGCTGCCGCGAGCGCGGGTGGCGTGCGGCCGGCGCGACGGTGCCGCCGTGTGGGCACCCGGCGGCACGGGAGCCGCCGCGCGCGCCGTCGTCAGCGATGCGACGAGCGCAGGAACGACTCGATCGCGGCGTGCGTGACCTCGGGCCGCTCGAGCTGCGGCACGTGCCCGCAGTCGAGCCGCAGGTGCTGCGACGACGGGAGCGTGTCCTCGACGTGCCGCGCGAACCCGATCGGGACCAGCTTGTCGAGCTCGCCCCACACGAAGAGACAGCGCGGCTCCATCCCGGCGAGCCGCGTCCAGAAGCCTTTCGCCCCGTGCGGCTCCTCCAGGTAGATGTTGCGCGCCGAGGCGTAGAACGCGACGCGCCCGCGCGGCGTCGTGTACGCGCGCAGGAACTCGTCGACGCCCGCACGAACCCAGGTGTCGGCCGCCGCGGGGATCAGGCGGTGGAGCACCGACTCGAAGACCCATCGAGGCGTCGCCTGCAGGAACCCGATCTCGGGCCGGAAGAGCCGGACGAGCGGAGCCCACGGGCGTTCGCGCTTCCAGGCGAGCGAGGGTGCGACGAGCACCAGGTCGCGGACGCGGTCGGGATGGCGCAGGCCGAGCTCGAGCGCGATGCGCCCGCCCATGCTGTTGCCGATCACGTGCGCGCGCTCGATGTTGAGCGCGTCCATCAGGTCGACGATGGCGCGCGCGAAGAACGGCGGGTGGTAGGGGGCGAGCACCGGCTTCACCGAGTCGCCGAAGCCCGGCAGGTCGAGCGAGATCGTGCGGAACGAGCCCGCCAGCGCGACCGCGGTGGTGAGGAACGACACCTTGGTCGCGCCGAGCCCGTGCACCAGCAGGACCGGGTCGCCCGAGCCGGCTGCGAGCGTCGAGATCGGGCCCGAGGCCGTCGGGATCATGCGGAAGGTGAGGCGCTCGGGCCCGGTCATGCCGCTCGTCGCGGCGAGGAAGGACACGCCGAGGTGGAGGTTGCGCCGCACGACGAGCCGCCCCTCGCGCCAGGCGTCCATGCCGCCGTGGAGGTCCTCGGCGATCCGGGTCCAGGTCACGCGATCCGCCGCGAGGGTCGCATCGGGCAGGCCCGACCCGGCCGACTCGAGGCGCAGCGGCCGCCGCCCGAGCAGCACGTCCCACTCGCCCTCGCCCTCGACACCGAGCCGTAGCCGCGCCTTCGCGTGCAGGCCGTCGAGCACGCTCGGGTCGAAGCGGGAGAGGAGGTGTTCGAGGACGTGGACGGGGTCGCCGGTCGGCTCGAACGCTGCCTCCGCGCGCGCCGGGAGGAGCGGGACCTCGTCGGCGAGGGGCATCGCCTCCATGTCGTTCGCGGGCCTCGCCATCCCTGCCACCTCGCTCATTGTGCCAGCCGCGCCCGCCGTGGTGAAGCGCCCATTCGAGGCCGTGGCCGTCCGCTCGCCTGAGCTCGTGGACGGGGCTAGCCTTGGACCATGGCTCCGCAGGAGTCCCGCGCGGCGACCTGCATCGGCGGGAAACCCGCCCTCGGAGGCTTCGCCTGAACCGGGCCCCGGCCGCGACCGGCAAGGACGACCCGCCCTTCTGGTCCGGCGCGGCCGCCGACGTCGCTGCCGGCCTCGCCAGCACTCCGGCCGGGCTGTCCTCCCCCGAAGCCGCCCGCCGCCTCGCCGCCGACGGCCCCAACTCCACCGGCGACGGCCGCGGCGAGAGCCCCTGGCGCCTCCTCCTCGACCAGTTCCGCAGTCCGCTCGTCCTCCTCCTGCTCTTCGCGATGGCGCTCTCGCTCTTCCTCGGCGAGACCACCGACGCGGCGATCGTGCTCGCGATCGTCGCGGGCAGCGCACTCCTCGGCTTCTGGCAGGAGTACCGAGCGAGCAACGCGGTCGCAGCACTCCTCGCCGTCATCCAGGCACGAGCCACCGTGCTGCGCGACGGGAACCCGATCGAGATCCCGCCCGCGGAACTCGTCCGGGGCGACGTGCTCCGGCTGGTGGCGGGCGACGCGGTGCCGGCCGATGCACGACTCTTGGAGTCGAAGGACCTGTTCGTCGACGAGTCGACGCTGACGGGCGAGAGCTACCCGGTCGAGAAGGAAGCCGGCTCGGTCGCCGCGGACGCACCGCTCGCCGCGCGGACCAACGCCGTCTTCCAAGGCTCCCACGTCGTGAGCGGCACCGCGCACGCGGTCGTCGCCCGGACCGGCGCGGCGACCGAGTTCGGCGCGATCTCCGAGCGGCTGCGCCACCGCGCCCCCGAGACCGACTTCGAGCGCGGGCTCCGGCAGTTCGGCGCGATGCTCATCCGGGTGACGCTCGCCCTGGTCGCCGCGATCTTCGCCGTGAACGTCTGGCTCGACCGGCCGGCGACCGAGTCCTTCCTGTTCGCGCTCGCCCTCGCCGTCGGCCTCACGCCGGAACTCCTGCCGGCGATCGTGAGCGTCACGCTCGCGCGCGGCGCCCAGCGCATGGCGGGCGAGCAGGTCATCGTCCGCCGCCTGAACGCGATCGAGAACTTCGGCAGCATGGACGTGCTCTGTTCCGACAAGACCGGCACGCTCACCGAAGGCGTCGTCCGCCTGCACGGGGCCTTCGACGTCCACGGCCGGCCGAGCGAGCGCGTGCTGCTCTGCGCGGTCCTGAACGCGACCTTCGAGTCGGGCTTCCCGAACCCGATCGACGAAGCCCTCCGCCGCGAGACGCTCCCGGACGTCGCGCACCACCGAAAGGTGGACGAGGTCCCCTACGACTTCCTGCGCAAACGGCTGAGCGTCGTCGTCGAGGAGGACGACGACGAGAGCGCCCGCCACACGATGGTCACGAAGGGCGCGCTCCGAAACGTCCTCGAGGTCTGCACGCGGGTCGAGGTCCCGGCGGACGAGCCCGGCTCGGCCCCAACCGGCGACGGCGGCCAGCGCCGTTCCGCCGGGGCGACCTCGGCCCGCACCGTGCCGATCTCGGAGATGCGCGAGGAGATCGACCGGCGCTTCGCCGAGCAGAGCGAGCAGGGACTGCGGCTCCTCGGCGTCGCCGTGCGCGACGTGACCGGCGACCCGGTGATCGACAAGGACGACGAGCACGACATGGTCTTCGCGGGCTTCGTCGCCTTCGAGGACCCGCCGAAGCCCGGCGTCGAGCAGGCGGTCGCGGAGCTGCGCGACCTGGGCGTGCGGCTCAAGGTCGTCACCGGCGACAACCGGCTCGTCGCTCGCCGCCTCGGCCGCACGCTCGGGATCGACTCCCCGCGCGTGCTCACGGGCGAGGAGCTGCGCCACGCCGCCGCGGGTGCCCTGCCCCGTCTCGTTGCCGGGGTGGACGTGTTCGCCGAGATCGAGCCGGTGCAGAAGGAGCACGTGATCCGCGCTCTCCGCGAGGGCGGGGCGGTGGTCGGCTTCCTCGGCGACGGCATCAACGACGCGAGCGCGCTGCACGCGGCCGACGTCGGCATCTCGGTCGACGGTGCGGTCGACGTCGCGAAGGAGGCGGCCGACATCGTGCTGCTGCGCCACGATCTGGGCGTGCTCGCCCGCGGCGTCCGCATGGGCCGCGAGACCTTCGCGAACACCCTCAAGTACGTCTTCATCACCACCAGCGCGAATTTCGGCAACATGCTGAGCATGGCCGCGGCCTCGCTCTTC
>JAGWVP010000132.1 GCA_018970825.1 bacterium
CCGTACCGTCGGGGCCCGATGGGCAAGCCGATCCGCTTCGGGGCGACCCTCCCCCAGATCAAGCGCACGTGGGCCGAGGCCCGCGACGCGGCGATGGAGTTCGACCGGCTCGGCTTCGATTCGGTCTGGGTCTGCGACCACCTCTGCGGCATGCCGATGCCGAACCTCCCGATCCTCGAGGCTTGGAGCGAACTCGCCGCCGTCGCGGCGATCACCTCGCGGGTCGAGCTCGGCACGCTCGTCTCGCCGCCCTTCTTCCGCCACCCGTCGGTGTTCGCGAAGCAGGTCGCGACGATCGACCAGATCTCCGGCGGCCGCGTCGTCGTCGGGCTCGGCACCGGGTGGTTCGCGCAGGAGTTCGAGAGCTACGGGCTGCCCTTCCCGCGCATCGGCGAGCGCCTGCGGGCGATCGACGAGACCTGCGAGATCCTGCGCCGCATGTGGACGGAACCGCAGGCGACGTTCCGCGGCAGCCTCTTCTCGGTCGAGGACGCGGTGTGCGAACCGAAGCCGGTGCGCCGTCCCCCGATCCTGATCGGCGGCGGCGGCGAGAAGGTGCTCATGGGCCTCGTCGCGAAGCACGCGGACCGATGGAACAACCTCGCGGCCTTCCAGGCGCAGCTCGGTCCCAAGGTCGAGGCGCTGCGGCGCCGATGCGGGGAACTCGGCCGCGACTTCGACGAGATCGAGGTCTCGCAGCAGTGCACGGTCGTCATCGCGGAGACCGACGAGGCCGCGCGGGCGGCGCTCGCGAAGGCCTCGCGCGTCTACGGCGGACACATGGGCGAGGCGCTGGAGCAGCACGGCATCTGGGGCACGCCCGGGCAGGTGATCGAGCGGATCGAGCGCCACGTGGCCCTCGGCTGCACGGCCTTCCTGGTCGAGTTCTTCGGACGAGACACGCGCGAGCCCGCACGGCTCTTCGCGGAGAAGGTCATGCCGGCCTTCGGCCCGCGACCGGCGTGAGCGGGGACGACGTGGACACCGGCACCCGCGCCGACACCACCCCGCGGACGGCGGGACGAGCGACGTGAAGAATCTCCTGAAGAACCTGGCGCTCTCGACCTTCGTGTTCCTGCTCTGCTTCGGCGGGCTCGAACTCGTCCTGCGGGCGGCCGGCTACGGCAACCTCGAGATCTACGACCCCGACCCGCTGTTGTTCTGGCGCCTGCGACCGAACCAGGACGCCTTCACGAAGATCGACCACAAGCCGGTCCACGTGAACGCGCACGGCACGCGCGGCCCCGAGTTCACCGACGCGAAGCCCGCCGGCATGCTGCGGATCCTCTCGCTCGGCGATTCCCGGACCTTCGGCTGGGGCGCGAGCGACGCCGAGTCCTACTCCGGCCGCCTCGAGGCGCTCCTGCGCGAGCGGATCGGCGGAGCCGGGAAGGTCGAGGTGATCAACGCCGGCGTGAACGCGTGGTCCTTCCCGCAACTGCTCGTCTTCTTCCGGGAGATCGGGGCGGCGTGGAGCCCGGACTTCGTCGTCGTCGGCGAGGCCAACCTCTGGACCCAGTTCTCCGAGAAGAGCAGCCCGGAGTTCCGCGACAGTTTCATGTTCCGCGTGCGGCTGAAGAACCTGCTCCGTCGGCTCGCGACCTATCACTACGTGGTCGAGGTGAAGCTGAAGGATCTCTACGAGCGCGAGCGGGTCCGCTTCATCCCGGTCGACCCGCAGAGCGACGAGCTGTTCAGGGAGCAGCAGCAGGACGATCCCGAACGCTTCTTCCGGGAGAGCATCGAGGAGCTCTGCCGGATCGCGATCGCGAAGGGCACGAAGCCGGTCCTTCTCTACATCCCGACCCTCTCCGAGCTCGAATCGGACAAGCCCGCCCGATCCCTGAAGGCGAAGCGCGAGGTGTCGGAGAAGCTCGGGGTCCCGCTCGTCGACCCGAGCGAAGCCTTGCGAAGGGGCGGGGCCTCGCTGTACCTCGAGGGCGATCCCGTGCACCTCTCGGTGGAGGGCAACGAGGTCGTGGCGAAGAGCCTCTTCGAGGCGATGGCGCCGATGGTCGGCCGCTAGGCCGGGCCCGGTGCAGGGGGCGCGATGGGACTCTGGAACTTCGTGAAGGAGCGCAAGGCCTGGATTCTCGGGCCGATCGTGCTGTTCCTGATCGTGCTCGCCGCGATCCTGCTCGGATCGCGCGGCTCCGCGCTGGCCCCCTTCGTCTACAGCGTGTTCTGAGAGCGCGAGCTCGCGCCGCGGGTCAACGGACGCGCTCCTCGAAGGCGACCGGGCCGATCCAGAACCCGCCCCGGAGCGTGAGTCGCTGCATGCCCGCGTAAGCCGAGGTCGGCACGATGCCCTGCGTGGCGGGGTTCTGCTGCAAGGCCGCGAACTCCGTCGCGCAGCGCAGGACGAGCGCGTCCCACGGGCTGCCCGGGACGTCCACGGGCGTCGGCATCGGAAGTTTCGCCTGCGAGCGCGTGACCGTCCGTGTCGCGTCGTCGATCGCCGTGGCGAACGTCATGCGGTAGCGGGTGCCGTCCTCGAGCAGCAACTGGACCTCGACCGAGAACTCCTCGAATCCCCGCGTCGGGATCTTCAGTTGCTTGAAGGGCGCGATCATCTTGACGGAGCCCTTGGCCGGGTACTGGATCCGGGGCGCGGCCTGGCCGGCGACGAGGGTCGCCTCGATCGTCTCGCGGCCGAGGTCGGGATCGTCGAGTCCCTGCACCACGTTCGTCTTCGTGTTCGAGCGCCACCCGGTCGTCGGCGCCTCGGCCGAGGTGCCGGGCGGGTCGGAGGTGAAGCCGCCCGCGCCGTCGAGCTGGAGACGCACGCGTCTCAGGTCGAGGGCGCCGAACACCTGGACCTGGTCGAGCAGCTCGAAGTCGGATCCGAGCCCGATGCGGACGTCGGCCGAGAGGTCGCGCGTGAACGACGCGACCGCGCCGGTCGCGAGTCCGTCCCCGACCGGGAACGTCGGCACGTTGCGCTCGACGTAGGCGATCCCCGCGCCGGACACCCACGCGACCTTGCGGTGGCGACCGCGGGTGTCCTGGACGACGGCCCGCATCATGAAACTGCCGCCCGTCGGAGCCGCGAAGGAGAACGACACCTGGCTCCGGTCCGAGCCGAGCGACGCCGTGGTCGGGGTGCCGACCCCGAAGAGCGTCGAGGGCACGCGGTCGGTCGCGAGCCGGAGCGCTTCGGCCGGCAGGTCGTCCACCGGCGCAACCGATTCCGTCGCGAAGGTCCCGGTCCCCGCCACGCGCACCCACCGGGTCGCGTCGAGCGACAGGTCGACCGGCGTGACGGCAGCGAGGATCGAGGCCTCGTCCACCGTGATCACGTTCGAGGGATTGCTCTCGACTCCCGCCGCGTCGTAGCCGGTCACGCGGAACGCGACGTCGCCCCCGATCGGCACGCCCGCGAGGGTCCAGACGACGGTCCACGCCATCGTGCCGTCGCCCTGCAGCGGCGGCATCCCGACGTCGGTCCCCGCGTCCCAGTCCGCAGCACCGGGCTTCACGTAGATGCGGTAGCCGATCGAGCCCCAGGACGGCTCCCAGGTGACGCGCGCCCGGAAGTCGGTCGCGGCCGACGAGGCCGTGGCCGCGGCCACCACGAGGGCCGCGGCGAGGAACGCGGCTCTCGCCGCCTGGGCCAGGATCGATCTCGAAGCCATCTCGGTTCTCTCGGACGACGATAGCAACCCTCCCGTTAAGGGGGGAGGGAATTTTCCCGCCGCGGAGTCGGGATTTCCCCGAGTGCGGCGGGCCGAGGGGCGCGGCCCCTCTTCCCGGGAGGACGGGCGGCGAGGCCCCCTTCCCTCGCCCGGGCGGCGCCGCCCGGGCCGCGCCGGACGTGCATCGTCCATCGGGCACGGTGTATGGTCGCGGCCATGCCATCCAGAGACGATTGCGCCGCCATCCTCCGGGAGCCGGTCGTCGACCTCGACGCCTTCGCCCGCGCCTTCGAGTCGGCCTCGCCGTCCGAGCGGGTGACGATCACCGAGGCGATCGACCGCAAGGGCCAGGAGAAGTTGTGGGAGGCCGCCCGCGGCGGCGCGGTCACGATCGGCCAGATGGTGCCGCCCGACGTCGGACCCCTGCGCGAGGTGATCTTCCACGGCAAGAACTCGCTGCCCGTCTTCACGCGCTTCCAGAAGCGCTTCTGCCGGCCCGCGGCCGGGGTCGGCCGCGACGAACTGTGGGGCTACAACCACCAGGTGATGCAGCCCTTCACCGGGCCCGGCTACTTCGTCGCCTACGACTCCCCCGGCAACCCGTTCGGCCCGGTCGCGATCGACTACACGAAGATCCCGCCGGGGCGGCCCGACGGCTGGCCCGAGATCCACGACAACTCGTACCGGCTCTCGCGCTTCATCTACAACGGGACGATCGACTACATGCGACGCGTCTCGGAGCACCTGCTGATCGGCCGGGCGACGCGCGCGGGCGACGCGATGCCGAACTGGTTCCTGCTCTGCCGCGAGGACCCCGGGCGGTGACGCGACTCCCGGCCACCGGACCGAACGCGGAACAGATCGCCTACTGGAACGACACCGCGGGCCCCAAGTGGGTCGCGATGCAGGAATCGCTCGACCGCCAGATCGGACCGCTCGGGAGGGTCGCGATGGACGCGGCCGGGCTCTCGCCCGGCGAGCGCGTGCTCGACGTGGGCTGCGGCTGCGGGGCCACCTCGCTCGAGATCGCCCGCCGTGTCGGGCCGGGAGGCAGCGTCCTCGGCATCGACGTCTCGAACGTCATGCTCGACGCCGCGCGCGCGGCGGGCGAGGGCGACGGCACGCCGGGCCTCGAGTTCGCGAACGCGGACGCCCAGACCGCCCCGCTCGCGCCGGGAAGCTTCGACGTCGCGTTCTCCCGCTTCGGCGTCATGTTCTTCGCGGACCCGGCGGCGGCCTTCGCGAACCTGCGGCGGGCGTTGCGCCCGGGCGGACGACTCGCGTTCGTCTGCTGGCAGGGACTGGCGTCGAATCCGTGGATGGCGTTGCCGCTGTCCGCGGCCCTGCGGCACATGCCGCCGCCCGTGCCGCCGGCACCGGACGCGCCCGGCCCCTTCGCCTTCGCCGATCCCGAGCGTGTCCGGCGCATCCTCGAAGGCGCGGGCTTCGCGGGCGTCTCGCTCGCCTCGCACGACACCGACATCGCCGTCGGCGGGGGACGCGACCTCGACGGCACGGTCGACTTCCTCCTCCAGATGGGACCGCTCGCGGCGGCGCTGCGAGAGTCCGACCCCGCGCTCCGCGGCCGCGTCGCGGACGCGGTGCGAGAGGCGGTCTCGCCTCACGCCGACGGAACGGGCGGCGTGCGCCTCGCCTCGGCGACCTGGATCGTCACCGCGCACGCCCCCTGACGCGCGGCCCGGACCGAACGATGTCCCTGCATCCCGGCGGCGAAGGCGACGGCGACCACGCGGCGCCTCCACGCGTGCCGAAGCCGAAGGTGCCCGTCACCCGCATCGGCGACGGCGGCCGCGACGAGCGCTCCTTCCTCGAGGGGCCCGCGACCCGCGTCGAGGAACTGAGGCGCGCGACCGCGATCTTCTTCGAGTTCATGCGCGGCTTCCGCCACATGCACTTCATCGGCCCGTGCGTGACGGTGTTCGGCTCGGCTCGCTTTCCCGACTTCCACCCCTACTACGCGCTCGCACGCGAACTCGGCGCCCACCTCGCGCGCGACGGCTTCACCGTGATGACCGGGGGCGGCCCCGGCATCATGGAGGCCGCGAACCGCGGTGCGCACGAGGCGGGCGGCTACACGGTCGGCTGCAACATCGTCCTGCCCGAGGAGCAGGCGCCGAATCCGTATCTCGACAAGATGATCGAGTTCGACCACTTCTACGTGCGGAAGGTGATGCTCGTGAAGTACTCGTACGCCTTCGTCATCATGCCGGGCGGCTTCGGCACGATGGACGAGACCTACGAGCTGCTGACGCTCATCCAGACCGGCAAGGTCACGCGCAAGCCGGTCGTCGTCATGGGCACCGACTTCTACGGCCCGATGGTCGAGTGGCTGCGCGAGAAGATGCTGCGCGAGGGGACGATCGGCGAGGCCGACCTCGACCTGATCCTGCTCACCGATTCCGCGTCCGAGGCTGCACAGGTCGTGTACGAGAACGCGCAGGCCCCGCTCGGCCGCAGACCCGACTTCGTCGACCGTCCGCGCTGGATCCTCGGCGAGCGCTCGGGCGGGAAATCTTGACGGGACGTGCCCCCCGGCATAGACCCGGAGGCCCGAGGAGGTGGAGACGTGAATCCCGAACGACGGCGACACCCGCTCTCCTCCCCGCCACGCACGGGCGACTCCTCCCAGGCATGGACGTGCGCTTGCCCGCTTCCGAAGTCGCCGCGTTGAGCGCCGGGCGAACGCACGTCGTCCCCGATCGCCCGCGCCCGGACCGGCCGCGACGCCCGGCCGTCGCAGCCCTGCTCCTCGCGGGGCTCGCCCTCGGCCGGGCCTCCACCGCGACCGCGGCGAGCCCGGCCCGCGAACGCCCGGCGTCGGCGGCTCCCGCGGAGGCCCGCGTCGAGCAGGTCCTGCCGAGCGGGACCGTCAAGGAGCCGGCGCAGGTCACCGTCGCGTTCTCGACCCCGATGGTCGCGCTCGGCGACCCGCGCGCCCCGGCGCCGGCGAGCGTCGAGTGCGCCCCCGCCGCGACCGGCCGGGGGCGGTGGGTCGACAGCCGCCACTGGGTGCTCGACTTCGACAAGCCGCTGCCCGGGGGCGTCCGCTGCACGATCGCGATCTCCTCCGGTCTCTCCGATCTCTCGGGCGCGACGCTTCCGGCGCGCGCCCCGGGCGAGTTCTCGACCGGCGGCCCCTCGATCGTCTCCTCCCAGCCCTCCGGCGGGTCGACGATCGACGAGGACCAGGCGTTCGCACTCGAACTCGATGCCGCGGCCACGCGCGAGTCGGTCGAGGCGCACGCCTGGCTGGTGGCAGCCGGCATTCCCGAGAAGATCGGCGTCGCCGTCGCCGACGACGCGACCCGCGACGCGGTCCTCGCGGCGATCCGCTCCGAGGACTCGTGGTGGCAGCCGACCGGTCCGGTCGTCGTGCTCGTCCCGAAACGGCGGCTCCCGCCCGAGGCCGAGGCACACCTCGTCTGGGGCCCCGGGATCGCCACGCCGGGCGGCGTCGCGACGGGATCGGAGGCGAAGCTCGACTTCACGGTACGCCCGTCGCTGCGCGGCGAGGTGCGCTGTCAGCGCGAGTCCGCGCGGGCGGGCTGCGTTCCGATCACGCCGATCTCGGTCGCGTTCACGACGCCGGTCGCGGCGAGCGCCGCCTCGCGCGTGGCCCTGGTCGGCCCCGACGGAACGCGCTTCCCGCAGGATCCCCCGGAGAGCGAGGACCCGCTCGTCTCGCGGGTCCGCTTCCGCGGGCCGTTCCCGCCGAAGTCCCGGCTCGCGCTCGAGCTTCCCGACGACCTGTCCGACGGCTCGGACCGGCCGCTCTCGAACCTCGACGAGCTGCGCAGGCTCCCGGTCGAGGTCGACGCGATGCCGCCGCTCGCGAAGTTCGCGGCGAGGCTCGGCGTGATCGAGGCGGGCGGCGACCCCGCGCTGCCGGTCACGATCCGGGGCCTCGAGCCCGACGTGCAGGTGCGCCTGCGCACGATCGCCGGTGCGACCGGAAACCCGACGGCCGGGGGCGCGCTCGTCACCGGGCGCGTCCGACGGCTCTCGCCGGACCGGACGGGCGAAATCCAGCGCGGACTGCTCGACGTCGCCTGGGCGTCACGCGACCGCTCCATCCTCGGCGAGGCGCCGGCCGGCGAAGTCGCGACCGTCCCCCTGCCCCGCCCGGACGGTGAAGCGATGCAGGTCGTCGGGCTGCCGCTTCCCGGCCCGGGCGTGTACGTGGTCGAGCTCGCGAGCACCGAGCTCGGCCGCGCGCTGCTGGGCACGAAGGCGCCGATGT
>JAGWVP010000133.1 GCA_018970825.1 bacterium
GACCTCTTCGCGCTGATCGCCTGCCAGGTGCTGCCGCTGCTGGCGCTCGGCATCGGGGCGCCCGCGCTCGCCGCCTACACGGTCTTCACGAGCGTCTACGGGCAGATGCAGCACGGCAACGTCGACCTCGACACCCGCGCCTTCGACCGGGTCTTCAGCACGCCGTCGCTGCACCGCTGGCACCACGCCGACGACGCGCGCATCGCGAACGCGAACTACGGCGCGGTGCTGATCCTCTGGGACCGCGTGTTCGGCACGTTCCACGACCCGGGCAGGCCGTTCGACGGCGCGGTCGGGCTCGACGGGCTGCCGGGGTTCCCGACCGACTGGCTCGGGCAGCTGCTGTCGCCGGTGCGCTGGGCCGAGGCCCACCGGGCGCCCACCGCCGACGCGCGCTGACGCCGCAGCGGCACCTCAGGCGACCGCGCTCCCGGTGGCCCGGCGCTCGCGCATCCAGCCGTCCGCGAGCACGACCCACAGCAGCATCGCCTGCACCTCCCAGTGCAGGCGCATGCGGGAGGCATCCGACCAGAAGGCGTTCGCGAAGAAGCAGGTCGTCGCGACGATCTCGCCGAGCACCCACGCGCCGAGTGCGACGAGGAGCGCCTGCCGGCGGGGATCGCCCCGTGCGCGCAGCACCGCGCCCGGCAGGAGCAGGAGGGCGATCGCAACGCACGCGAGTGCGGCCGCCGCGAGCCACGGCGAAGCAGGGGCGCCGCCACCCCGTCCGACCGGGGCGGCGCGCGACGGGGCCCGCCCGCCTTCGCTCAGCGACGCCTCGCGGCGGGCTTGCGCGCAGGCCTCGCCTTGCCCGCGGGCTTCGACGCCCGGGAACGGGTCGTTCCACCGTGCACCGGCGTGAGCCAGTGGGCGAAGCGCTCGTCGCGGCCGTGCGTCACCTCGGCGACGCGCTCCTGGATCGCGCGCGTCACCTTCCCGACTCCGCCCGAGCCGATGCGGCGGTGGTCGATGCGGCCGACCGGCGTGACCTCCGCGCCGGTCCCGCACAGGAACACCTCGTCGGCGACGTAGAGCTCGGTGCGAGAGATGCTGCGCTCGACGAAGTCGATCGAGAGCGGGGCGCTCCGCGCGAGCTCGATGATCGTGCGGCGGGTGATGCCCTCGAGGTTGTCGGCGGTCGAGGGCGGCGAGACCAGCTGGCCGCGCCGCAGCAGGAAGACGTGTTCGGCGCTGCCCTCGCTCACCTCGCCCGACTCGGTGAGGAAGATCGCCTCGTCGAAGCCGTTGCGCTTCGCCTCCGCGCGCGCGAGCGCCGAGTTCAGGTAGGCGCCGGTCGGCTTCGCCCGCGCCGGGATCGCGTTGTCCGCGACACGCCGCCACGAAGTGATGCAGCAGTGGACGTGGGGCGTCGAGAAGTAGCGGCCGAAGGGAAGGCTGTAGACGGCGAGCGACACCGGCACGTCGGTGAGCGTCGGCGAGAGCGCGTCGGAGTCGACGAAGATGAGCGGCCGCACGTAGGTGTCGGTGCGGCAGCGGTTGCGGCGCAGGAGCTCGAT
Organism: bacterium; assembly: GCA_018970825.1. Lineage (GTDB taxonomy): Bacteria > Desulfobacterota > Binatia > UBA12015 > UBA12015 > REEB422. The sequence goes on from JAGWVP010000133.1 coordinate 1,518, forward strand.
CACGATCTCGGCGATGCGCTCCGCCGGGAACGGCGACTCGAGCCCGAGGATGCGGGCCGACTCGACGAGCCGCTCGACGTGGTCGCGCAGGCGGAAGACGAAAAGCTGGTCCTGCCGCTCGTCCCAGTAGGCGCGGATCCCGCCGAAGCAGCCGAGCCCGTAGTTGAAGGCCTTCGCGCGCACGCTGACGGTCGCCTTCGCGTCGTCGACGAAGGCGTTGCGGTGCCAGGTCACTCCCACGATCGTCCTCCCATGACGGGGCCGGCCCCGGCCCCGACGCGTCTCGCGCACGCGCCCTCCCGGGGTGCAAGTCGCAACCGGGATCGACAGCCCCCCGCGGGCTCGCGTACCGTCGAATGCGGACGAGCGAGCCGAAGCACGGGGGCCGCGCCCCGCGAAGGAGAGCGACGATGCACCGATCCCACCTGCGCGCACGGACGACGGCCGGGAGGAGCCGACGGGCGAAGCGCCTCGCGGCGGCGATGGTCGCGGGAGCCCTGCTCGTCGGCGGCTGCTCCGACGTCAGCACCACCGGCGGGTCGCCGGCCGGGCCGTCGGCCGACCTCTCGGAAGTCCTCGACGGCGGGCGCGGCGCCTTCGTCGGGGAGGCGGTGACGACGGACCTCGCCGCCGCGGGCTTCGTCCAGGAAGAGCGCGTCGCCTCCGGCAAGGCGGTGTCCTACGCGGCCGTCGGACCGATGTCGCGCGACGGGCGGTGGACCTTCGTGGAGGACGGGAGCGCCGACTACCGCACGCGCGTCGTCGTCCGGCGGCCGGCCGACCCCGCGCGCTTCAGCGGCACGGTGGTGATCGAGTGGCTGAACGTGAGCGGAGGGCTCGACGGCTCCCCCGACTGGACCAGCCTCGCCGGCGAGATCCTGCGGCGCGGGCACGCCTGGGTCGGCGTCTCGGCCCAGCGGATCGGCGTCGAGGGCGGCCCCGTCCTGGTCGTCGCGCCGGGCGCCGAGGGCATCGCGGGCAAGGGCCTCGTGAACCTCGACCCCGATCGCTACGGCTCGCTCTCCCATCCCGGCGACGGCTTCTCCTTCGACGTGTTCACGCAGGTCGCGCGCGCGGTGCGCGCGAGCGGCGTCGCGACCGGCGGCGCCCGGGTCGAGCGGGTGATCGCGGCCGGCGAGTCGCAGTCGGCGATCGCGCTCACGACCTACTACGACGGCGTGCAGCCGCTCACCCGCGCCTTCGACGGCTTCTTCGTGCACAGCCGCGCCTCGGTCCCGCTGCCGCTCGTCGGACCGGGCGAGTACGCCGACCTCGCGGGCGGCTTCGCCGCGATGCCCGTCCTCTTCCGCGACGACCTCGAAGCACCGGTGCTCGACCTCCAGGCCGAGGGCGACGTGACGAGCGTGCTCGAGTCGGTCGTCGTGCGCCAGCCCGACGGGCCGCGGTTCCGGCTCTGGGAGGTCGCCGGCACCGCGCACGCCGACCGCTTCATCCTGGGACCGCTCGCCGACCTCGCCGACTGCGGTGCACCGGTGAACGCCGCACCGCTCCACCTGGTCGCCAAGGCCGCCCTGCGCGCACTCGATCGCTGGGTGGTCGACGGCACGGGGCCGCCGTCGGCCCCGCTGCTCGAGACCGCGGGCGACCCGGAGGAGATCGTGCGCGACGCCGACGGGATCGCGAAGGGAGGCATCCGACTGCCGCCGGTCGACGTTCCGGTCGACGTGCTGACCGGCGAGCCCGGATCGAATCCCGCGCTCTTCTGCATCCTGCTCGGGCGCACCGACCCCCTTTCGCCGGCCCGGATCGCCGAACTGCACCCTTCGCGCGCGGACTACCTCCGCCGCTACGAGGACGCGACCGACGGGGCGATCGACGCGGGCTTCGTGCTCGACGACGACCGCGACGCGATGCTCGGCTACGCGCAACCGTCGCGCGTCGGAAACTGATCCGCCGCCCGGTCGAGCCTCACCCGCCGGAACGCGGGGCGAAATGCAGCAGCGTCACGGCGTCGTCGACCCGCTCGAAGCGTGGCTCGACGTCGATCCCGACGCACACGTCCTCCGGGCGGACGTCGACGAGCCGCGTCGGCAGCCGCACGCCGCAGGGCAACTCGACGAGCGCGTAGACGTAGGGCACGACACCCGTGAACCACGGGTGGGTCGCGCGGTGCACGGTCGTGAAGGTCGCGACGCGACCGCGCGCGTCCACCTCCTGCCATGCGACCTCTCGGCCGAGACAGAGCGGGCAGAACGGCCGCGGCGGGAACACGTGCCGACGGCACGCCGCGCAGTGCTGGAGCTCGACCGCGCCCCGGGCGAGCGCCCGCCAGTAGGGCGCGGCATCGCCCTCGAGCGCCGGCAGGGGACGCGGGAACGAGGGCATCCCGCCGCCCGGCGCATCGCCGCCGGGGTCCTTCACGAGGAGGCCCCCAGCACGAGCGAGCACTCCTCGGTGAAGGTGCCCCCGTTGCCGTGCACGAACCCGATCTCCGGCCGGCGCACCTGCCGCTCGCCCGCCCGGCCCATCGCCTGGCGCGCGGCCTCGACGACGAGCGTCATGCCGCCGCCGAGCCCGGGCTGCCCGAACGAGAGCATGCCGCCGTGCGTGTTGAGCGGGAAGTCGCCGTCGAAGCCCAGGTCGTGCGACTCGACGAAGCGGCCGCCCTCGCCCTTGGGGCAGAAGCCCGCGTCCTCGATCTCGATCAGAACGGCGATCGAGTAGCAGTCGTAGAGCTCGGCGAAGCCGACTTCGGCGGGAGAGACGCCGGCCATCGCGAAGGCACGGCGGGCGGACTCGACGACCGGCGTGACGAGCAGGTCCGGACGCTGGAAGGGATCGGGGTCGAGGTGCTCGCCGAAGCCGAGCACGAGGGCCGGGGCGTGACGCAGGTCGCGGGCGCGCTCGGGCGTCGTGACCACGACGGCCTCCGCGCCGCTGCACGGCATCACGATCTCGAGCAGGTGGAGCGGGTCGGCGACCACGGGCGAGGCGAGCACGTCGTCGACCGTCGCGGGCTTGCCGTGGAAGAGGGCGAGCGGGTTCGACTGCGCGCTCCGGCGCTGGTCGGCGACGATCTTCGCCAGTTGTCGCTCCGTCGTGCCGAACCGCGCCATGTGCAGTCGCGCCGCCATCGCGTAGTCGGCGTTCGCGCCGGCCGCCCCGTAGGGGATCGTGAAGTCGCGCAGCGGGCTCACGAGCGGCGGGGGCTTGAGATACATGCCCCTGGGATCCCAGGTGTCCCCGCTCACGCAGAGCACGGTGCGTGCGCGACCCGTCGCAACCGCGGTCGCGGCGCGCGCGACCATCGCGCAGGCGGACGCGCCGCCGAGATCGACCAGGTCGAGGTAGGAGGGAGAGAGGCCCAGGTGCTCGGCGACGACCGAGGGCCAGAGCATCGAGTACTGCATCATCGCCGGGCAGACGACGATGCCGTCGACGTCGGCGGGGCCGAGCCCCGCGTCGGCGAGGGCCTCGATCGCGGCCTCGGCGACGAGCCCGAGCGGGGTACGCCCCTCCGGGCTCTTCGTCGGTCGCCGTTCGCCGAGTCCGACGATCGCGGCGCGGCCGCGCAGGCCCGCGTCTTCGCTCGAACGCGCCATGGTGGCGCCGTCGTACCGGGGCCGGGGCGCGTCGGTCAACGCGGCGAAGCGACGACTCCCGAAACGAAGACGGGGGCGCGTGCCGAAGCACGCGCCCCCGTCCCACGGCCGGCCGCTCGGGCCGCGCGGCGGGAAGCCGCGATCAGGGACAGCCGGAGGTCGAGCCGGTCTCCGCGATCAGAGCCGAGCCCGGCGTCACCTGCGAGAGGACGAGGCCCTCGCAGGCGTTCGGCTGCAGCGCATAGACGATGCCGGGGTTGAAGCTCGGGTCGGCCGCGTAGCAGGCGACGCGCTCCGCGTAACTCGGCGTCACGCCGATCGCGCCGGGGCAGAGCCCGGAGTTCTCCGCGCACATGTCGTGCTTGATCTTGATCTGGCCCTTCTTCACCTCGGCGCGGAACAGGATCTCGGTCGCAAGCGAGGCTGCGCCCACCGTGCTCGTCGTCTGCTGGAGGCAGATCACGTCGTCGGCCGTGCACGGGATGCCGTCGGTGTCCGGCATGTTCAGCTTCTTGAACTGGATCTGGACCTGCGTCCCGTACTTTCCGCCGCCGCCCTTCAGCGCACCCGAACTCGTGCAGTCGACGAACGGGACGGTCGAGCTGACCACCGGGTTCGTGAACGGCCGCAACGTCACGTCCTTCGCCTGCGCCGCTCCCGCGGCGAGAAGCAGCGATGCTGTTCCGAAGAAGAAGATCTTCCGATTCATGCCGCGTTCCTCCTGTGATGTCGGTTCGGGTTCGGGGGCGAATTCCCTCGACAGGCTTCTACGCCGGTCGCCGATCCCGGATCAACGCCGAACCGCGTTCCCGCGGGCGGACCGCCTGACGGGGTGCGTCACCCGGGGCCCATGACACCGCTCAGCCCCGGCAGACGAGCTTGCCGGAGGCCGGGGACCGGCAGGCCGACGTCGCCCCGGTCCAGGCTCGTCCCGAGCGGGTGACGGCAAGGGACACCGGCGCCCCGGGGCCCGGCGCGATCGACAGACCCTTCAGCGTGAGCGAAAGGCGCCAGGGCTCGCCGGGGTTCGAGCGAGCGAGGAGCACGCGGGCGCGCCGGTCGGCACCGCGACAGGTGATGCGCGAGCCCGAGCGGTTCGGACGGCACTCCGAGGCGAGCACGCCCGCCGACTCGGACACGCCGGTCGCGGAGAGCTCGAACCGGTACGCGCTCGCGGCGTCGATCGCGTCGCTCGGCGTCGTACCGACCGCGATCGTTCCCTTGACCGAGGCGGAGGCGCGCCCCGGGGAGCCCGGCGAGAGCGTCGCCTGCGAGATCGCGATCGCGCCGACGCCGACCGACTCGCAGGCGTGCACCGACACGTCGTCGATCCACCAGCCGACCCGGCCGAGACACCCGTCGAAGCCCATCGCGAAGCGCACGCGCACGACGTCGCCGGGGCCGACCCCGACCTGTCCCAGGTCGATCGCCGACCGCCCCCAGCTGCCGAGAGCGCTGCCGAAGTCGCTGCCGGTGAACGCGGGTTCGCCCGCCATCGGCGAGTCGTTGAAGGGGATGAAGCTCGGCTTGTCGATCGCGTCGTTGTAGGCGTTGAACAGGAAGGCCGGGGCCGGGACGAGGGCGAAGGGACCGCCGTTCACGGAGATCTCGACCTGGCCGCCGTCGCGGCGAGGCTGGGTCGAGATCCAATGCGAGATCTCGAGCCGCGGCATCGCGAGGAGACCGGTCGGGATCGCGATCGCGGGGCTCGTGGCCGTGGCCACGCCCGACCAGTCGCCCGGGCCGCGGCCGCAGTCGCCACCCGCGGGATCGGCGACGAAGAGCGCCGTGCCGCCGCGACCGTCGGGGGGATTTCCCGCGAGCTCGAACGAGAGCCCGGGCCATCCCGGCCAACGGCCCGTGCCGTCGAAGATCCAGCCCGGCGCTCCCGACTCGAAGTCCTCGCCGTCGATCTCGGTCGGGGCGACGCCGGTGCCCCCGCAGCGTGCCGGCACGTCGGGCGAGAGCAGGCGGTTCCCGCCGCAGCGCTCGACCGGGTCGAGACGCATCTCGACGGCGGCGATCGCCTCCGAGACCGCCGCACAGTCCGCGGAGGTCATCGACTCGCCCGAGGGCGCGGGCGTCGTCGGGCCCGTCCCGAGACCGGCGAGCGGAACGCCGAGGAGGTCGTCGCAGGCGGCTTCGAGGGCGTCGGCGTGGTCGGCGAAGCCGCTCGTCTCGGTCTCGTAGGTCGTCTGCGCCCGCCAGTGGAGATGAACCGCCTTCACGAGGCCGATCGCGGGCACCGTGCCGCTGCCGACGACGCCGCCGTCGACGAGCAGTGCGAACGCGCGATTGGGCACGCCGGAGTTCACGTGCACGCCGCCCCCGTCCTCTTCCGAGCAGTGGTAGAGTTCGTCGGAGACACTCGCGGGATCGCCCGCGCAGCCGGGCTTCCACAGGTCGCGGAACGCCCCGCCCACCCCGCCGGCGTCCTCGCCGAAGAGCCAGCGCAGGGAGACGTCGGACGGGTCCTTGCGCAGGACGACCGAGACCGTGCCCGAGGCGACCGCCGAGCGCAGCAACGTCCCGGTGGAGACCGGGACCAGCACCGCGGGGATCGTGATCGACGGGTCGCTGCCGCCCATCGCGCTGCCCGGCACCGTGGTCGGGTCGTTGTCGGCGACGACGACCCCGACCGCACCCGCCTCCTGCGCGTTCTTCACCTTGGTCACGAAGCTGCATCCGCCGCGATCGACGAGCGCGATGCGGCCCGCGACCTGCCCCCCGTCGGACACGGACTGGCAGGCGTCGGTCGTCGTACCGACGCCGTCGAAGGCTGCGGCGAGGACGCCGGGGAAGCCCGTCGCGT
>JAGWVP010000134.1 GCA_018970825.1 bacterium
TCCATCTCGACGAGCAGCTGGTTCAGGGTCTGTTCCTGCTCGTCGTGGCGTCCCATCTGGAGGCCGGCGCCGGCCCGCGACTTGCCGACCGCGTCGAGCTCGTCGATGAACACGATGCAGGGCGCCTTCGCCTTCGCCTGCTCGAAGAGATCGCGCACGCGCGCCGCGCCGAGCCCGACGAACATCTCGACGAATTCCGAGCCGCTGATCGAGAAGAACGGCACGCCGGCCTCGCCGGCGATCGCCCGGGCGAGCAGCGTCTTGCCGGTGCCGGGAGGCCCGACGAGCAGCACGCCCTTGGGGATCCGCCCGCCGAGGCGCTGGAAGTAGGACGGGTTGCGCAGGAACGACACGACCGACTCGAGTTCCGCCTTCGCCTCGTCGATGCCCGCGACGTCGCCGAAGCGGACCTTCACGTCGTTCTCGCCGAAGATCTTGGCCTTGTTCCGGCCGAAGGAGAGAGCGCCCGCCGCCCCTCCCGGGCCCATCCGGCGCGCGACGAAGCTCCACATGAGCATGATGAGGCCGAAGGGGAGGAGCCATCCGAGGAGCAGCGTCCGCCAGAATCCGTCGGTGATCTCGCCGGAGAAGCTGACGCCGTTGGACGAGAGAGTCCGCGCGAGCCCCGCGAGATCGAGCCCGGGAGGCCGCGTCGAGATCAGCGTCAGGCGCTGCTCTCCCGGCTCGGGCGCCGCGGTGCCGCGCTGGCGCTGGAGCTGCTTCGTGATCTCGGGATCGAGCGGGGTGCCCGGACGGAGCTGGAATCGGATCTCGTCCGGGGTGATGAGCGCACGCTCGACCCGGTTCTCCTCGGCGAGCCGCACGAGCGCGCTGTAGGGCACGGTGACCGGCCGCGGCGCGACGAACAGGCTCTGCACGAGCAGGAGGAGAAGGAGCCCGGCCGGCAGGTACCAGAGGTTGAATTTGAAGTTCTTCATGGGGCTGCTCCCGCAGGTGGCGGCGCGACGGCGCCGCGCGCGGGGCCGCGGCCTCGAGATCGGACCCGGAACCGGGCCGACGTCGTCACCGTAAGCCGCGAAAGCCCGGTGTCAACGACGGCGCGGGAGCCGGGCGGGCGCCGGGCGCCGAGGATGCTCAGGCGCCGACGAGACCCTTCCAGGCTCGGGCGACGGCCCCTCGCAGATCCTCGAGGCCGCCGTCGTTCTCGATCACGAGGTCGGCCGCCGCCCGCCGCTCCTCGTCGGACATCTGCCGTCGCATCCTCGCCTCGGCGTCCGCGCGGTCGATCCCCCGCCCCGAGGCGAGCCGCTCGACGATGCGCTCGCGGGGGGCGACCACGACCCAGACCAGGTCGACCAGGTCGCGCCAGCCGGCCTCGATCAGGATCGCCGCCTCCACCGCCACCGCGCGGACGCGACCCGCGGCACGCGCGTCCTCGATGCGACGCTCGATCTCCGCGCGGATCCTCGGGTGGACGATCGCGTTCAACTCGGCGAGCCGCGCCGGGTCGCCGAACACGATCGGCGCGAGGCGCCGCCGGTCGATCTCCCCGTCCTCGCCCACGACGCCTGCTCCGAAGGCTCGGACGACGGCGTCGAACCCCGGCGTGCCGGCGCGATAGATGCCGTGGCCGATCGCGTCGGCCTCGATGACGAGCGCGCCGAGTTCCGCGAGCATGGCGGCCACCGTGCTCTTGCCCGAGCCGATGCCTCCGACGAGCCCGACGACGCGCATGGACGGTCCTCTCGCAGGCGAGGAGCGGCCGGGCAACCGCGGCGCGCGGCTTGGTCGGGCAGCGCGGATCGGCTAGGCGGTCCCCCGTGGCGTTCTCGATCGCGACCTGGAACGTGAACTCGATCCGCGTGCGCGCGGAGGCCGTGCTGGGCTGGGTGCGGGAGCACCGACCCGACGTGCTCTGCCTCCAGGAGATCAAGTGCCTCGACGAGCAGTTCCCGCGCCCGGATTTCGAGGAACTCGGCTACCGGGTCGAGACCTTCGGCCAGCGCACCTACAACGGCGTCGCGCTCCTGTCGCGCGAGCCGCTCGACGACGTGGTGCGGGGGCTCCCGGACGACGACGGCGAGGCCCAGCGGCGGTCGATCGCGGCCACGGTGCGGGGGGTGCGCATCTGGAACGTCTACGTTCCCAACGGCCAGGACGTCGGCTCGGAGAAGTACGCCTACAAGCTCGACTGGCTCGGCCGACTCCGCTCCGCCCTGGCGGCCGAGGTCGCGGAAGGTCGGGAGGCCGTCGTGTGCGGCGACTTCAACGTCGCTCCCGAGGCGCGCGACGTGTACGACGCGGCGAAGGTCGCCGACGACGTGCTGTTCCATGCCGACGTGCGGGAGGCCCTGGGATCGATCCTCTCGCTCGGCTTCGTCGACACGTTCCGGCTCCACCACGACGAAGCCGGGGCGTTTTCCTGGTGGGACTACCGGCTGAACGCCTTCAAGCGTCGCATGGGGTTCCGGATCGACCTCGTGCTCGCGAGCTCGGCGCTCGCCAAACGCTGCTCGGCGTGCGAGATCGACGTCGAACCGCGCCGGCGGGAACAGCCGAGCGACCACGCCCCGGTCGTGGCGACGCTCGACTGACGCCCGGGGCCGTCCACCTCGTCCGAGCAGACGACTGCGTCCGACCGACATGCCAGCCGATCACGGAGCGAACCCGTCCCGCCTCGCGGCCCCCGGGCCGGCCGACCGCCTGCGCCAACGTCTCACCGAGGGGCGCGGACGACTCGTGGTGATCGCCGCCGTCGTCCTCGTGTGGCTGATGGACTGGCTGCTGGTGTACAGGCTCGAGAGTCACCGGGAGATCGGTGCCGACGTGAGGACGCTCGTGACCCGCCTCGAAGAGATCGGGAGCGTGGTCTTCGTGGTGGTCACGATCGGCCTGGTCGTCACCCTCGCGCGCGGGCGACGCGAGGCCCTCTTCCGATGGGCGCTCGCCTACCTGCTCTTCGCGGTGCTGCAGGTCGTGTGCAACGTCTTCTCGATGGTGGCGACGGCCGCCAACCACCAGGGCGAAGGGCTCGTGGGGCTCTGGGACGTCGGGGCGGTCTACATGCAGAGCGTGCTCGTGTTCATGTTCGTCTACGTGTTCCTCGACGTGACCACGCCGGGAGGAGCTTTCGTGTGGCCTTCTCGCGAGGGCGAGCCGCCGTCGACGCCGCATCTCATCGACTACCTCTTCATCTCGCTCAACGTGAACTCGACCTACGGCCCGACGAGCGAGGCCCTGGTCTCGCGCTCGGCGAAACTCGTGATGTCGCTGCAGGTGCTCCTCGCGATGGTGATGCTGACGGTGCTGATCGCGCGGGCCGTGGGCTCGACCTCGTGAGTCGTGGCGGGGCTTCCCGCGCGAGGATTCCGGGCTTGCCGATTCCTTGACTTGCGGTGGTCGCACGATACACGCGCTAGGCATGAAGCCGATCCCGTTCATGCTCCTCTCCCGACCCGCCGTCCCCGATGGTCCTGCCGCCGCCCGGCGCCCGAGCCAGCCCGTCCGCCGCTGCGCAGTCGCGATCCTGGTCGCGTCCAGGATTCTCGCGGCGGAGCCGGCCCGCGCGACCGATCCCGTCGACGACGCGGCGGACACGATCTTCCGCGGCGGGACCGTCGTGACCGTGGACGAGAAACAGCCGGAGGTCTCCGCCCTCGCGGTGAAGGACGGAAAGATCGTCGCCGTCGGCAAGGAAGCCGACGTGCTCGCCGCCCGCCGCGGGCCGTCGACCGAGGTCGTCGACCTCCGCGGCCGCACGCTCATGCCGGGCTTCGTGGAGCCCCACTTGCACATCTCGCTCACGGCGATGGTCGAGGACGTGGCGCTCGACCTCTCGAACTTCACCCTCCCCTACGACACGATCGACACGATCCTCGGCAAGCTCCGCGCGCGCAGGAAGTCGCTTCCCGACGGCGCCTGGATCCTCGCCTTCGGCGTCGACCCGTCGCGGACCGAGCCGCTCATGGCGGAGCTGACGGCCGACCAGCTCGACACCGTGTCGACGACGAACCCGATCTTCGTCGTGAACCAGTCGGGTCACATCGCCTACGTGAACCACAAGGCTTTCGAGGAGGCGGGCGTGACCGACGCCACGCCCGACCCCGGCAACGGCGGGGTCTACGTCCGCGACGCGAAGGGGAAGCTGACGGGCGTCCTCCACGAGGCGCCCTCGTACGCGGCCTTCGCGAAGAAGATGTCGCTCGCGTCGCCGGAGACGATCGCGGACGACTACGTGAACACGGTCCGCAAGATGGCCGCGACGGGGATCACGACGTCCTCGGAGATCGCCATGGGTGCGGTGATGCCGCTCGAGCAGGAGCACGCCATGGTGACGGCGCTCTCCCATCGTCCGGACTTCCCGCTCCGCATCCGGGGCTACATGTACGGGACCGCGATCCCGAAGGGGTTCGACGCGATCAAGCCCGGCGAGGGCGACGACCGCTTCCGGATGATCGGCGTCAAGTTCGTCGGCGACGGCTCGACGCAGGGCCTGACGGCCGCGCTGAGCAAGCCGTACCTCTACCCGCCCGGCACGACGAGCACCGGGAAGCTCGACTGGAAGGACGACGAACTGCTCGCCGCGGTCAAACCGTGGTTCGACCGGGGCTGGCAGCTGTCGATCCACGCGAACGGGGACCGCACGGTCGCGCAGGTCCTCGGGGTCTACGGGAAACTGCTCGGAGGCGACCCGAATCCCGCCGCGCGACGCCTGCGCATCGAGCACTTCACGGTGACCACCGAGGACGAGGTCGAGCAGGCCGCGAAGCTCGGGATCCTCCCGAGCATGACCATCGGCCACGTGAACTTCTGGGGCGAGGTGTTCCACGACCACGTGCTCGGCGACGATCGCGCGAGCCGGATCGATCCCGCGGGGTCGTTGGAGAAGCGCGGGGTCCGGTTCTCGTTCCACAGCGACTCGCCGGTCTCGCCCTACGGGCCGCTGCAGTACGTCTCGACGGGCGCGTCGCGCCTCTGGCAGAAGCCGCCGCGCAACGTGCTCGGACCGGAACAGCGGATTGCCGTCGACCGCGCGATCCGGGCGGTCACCCTCGACGCCGCCTACGCGATGTTCATGGACGACGAGGTCGGGAGCCTCGAAGTCGGCAAGCGGGCGGACCTGGTCCTGCTCGACGCGAACCCGCGATCGACCGATCCCGACGGGATCGCGCGCATCAGGGTGCTCGGGACCTGGGTCGACGGAAAGCCGGCGTTCGCGCCGGGCGCGACGAAGAAGACCGGCGGCTGAGCGGCCGGGCCGGGCGGAGACGGAAGGCGCCACCGGGCGGGCGCCCCGGTCACGGCCCGATTCCTCGGCATCCCGAGGGGCGCCGCTTGACTCGCTTCTTCTGGCACCCTTACTGACAATAGTGAGCCCTTTGCGGGCCGAGAGACGAGCCCCGTGCGCCCCCGCATCGACACCTTCGTCCTGCCCGAGGGCGACCTCGTCGACCGCTCGGTCGTCGTGCACCGCACGGCCGACGGCGTGGAGTTCGTGCGGACGCCCGACGAGCGCTTCGAGGATCTCGACGGCTACCGTTTCGCCCCGAACTACGTGACGATCGACGGGCTCCGCGTCCACTACGTGGACGAGGGGCCGAAGGACGGGCCTCTCGTCGTCCTGCTCCACGGTCAGCCGACGTGGTCGTACCTCTACCGCAAGATGATCCCGATCCTCGCGGCGGCGGGAATGCGCGTGGTGGCGTGGGACAACGTCGGCTTCGGCCGCTCCGACAAGCCGGTCGATCCGAAGATCCACACCTACGCGCGCCACGTCGCCTGGTACCACGCGATCCTCGATGCGCTCGCCCTCCGAGAGATCAACCTGTTCTGCCAGGACTGGGGCGGGGTGATCGGGCTTCGCGTCGTGGCCGACGCGCCGGAGCGCTTCGCGCGCGTCCTCGCCGCCAACACCGGCCTCGTGGTCGCGCCCGGGGGGGCGGGCCTGACGCTGCCCGCGACCGTGCACATGGGCACCGAGCCGCGACGGTTCCACGACGCGGCCGCGGAGGCGATGACCGTGAAGCGAGGCTTCGCCGAGACCTTCCAGTGGTGGATCGACTACACGCTCACCTCGGCCGACTTCCGCCCCGGCGACCTGGTGCAGGTGCAGACCTTCGGACGCCTGACGGAAGCCGAGAAGGCCGGCTACGACGCGCCCTTCCCGTCGTTCGTCTATGCGATCGCGCCGCACGTCTTCCCGGCGATGCTTCCGACGATCACCGACGACAACGTCGCGGCCTGGGAGGCGCTCGGCCGCTTCGACCGCCCCTTCCTCTACCTCGGGGGCAACTTCGATCCGCTCGGCTCGCCGGCCAACCAGAAGCGACACGTCGACCACGTTCCCGGCGCGAAGGGGCGCGAGCACGACCGCTACGATGCGGGCCACTTCATCCAGGAGGAACTCGGCGAGACGATGGCCGAGCGCATGCTTCGCTTCGTCCGCGAGAACGTCTGACCCACCGGCCGCGCGACCCCGTCGCGAGCCGCCCCATCCAGGAGCCTCCCATGAATCACGATCCCGCGCCCTTTCGCTTCTTCGGCACCGAGCGCTCCTACTTCTCGGGCAAGGCCCGCGCGGCCTTCCGCGCGAAGCGCGTCTTCTTCGAGGAGATCCTGCCCGACCGGAACGCGATCCGGGAGATCCGCCGGCGCACCGGTGGTCTCTTCTTCCTGCCCACGGTGGTCACCCCGGAGGGGGACACCTGGCAGGACACGAGCGACATCATCGACGCCCTCGAGGCGCGTCGTCCCGAGCCCGCGCTCCTGCCGGCGACGCCCGTGCAGAGGGTCGTCGCCTACCTGATGGAACTCTACGCCGACGAGTTCATGATCCTGCCGGCGATGCTCCATCGCTGGGGCACGCCCGAGGGCGAGCGCGACGCGCGCGACTCCTTCGCCGCGTCCACGGGCGATCCGGCGGGGTCGGACAAGTTCGCCGACACGATGAGCGGCTCGCTTCCGATGCTGGGCGTGGGCGAGATCACCCGCGACGCCATCCTCGCCCACCTCGACGACCTCCTGCCTCGCATGGAGTCGGTGCTCGCCGACCAGGGCTTCCTGCTCGGCGAGCAGGTGTCGCTCGCCGACTGCGCCATGCTCGGACCGTTCTACGGACACCTCTATCTCGACCTGGTCCCCGGCACGATGCTCCGGCGTCGATATCCGCGCATCTCCTACTGGATCGAGAGGATGAACCACCCGAACGTCGCGGCGTTCGCCGGCTTCCGCGAGGGCGACGGTCTCCACCCCGCGCTGCGCGGCGTCCTCGAACTGGTCGGGCGCGATGCCGGCCCGGTGATCCTCGACACGGTGCGCGACTTCGATCGATGGGCCGACGAGCAGCCGGACGGCGAGCACGCACCGCCCCGCGCCGTCGGCGGCCACGAGTCGCACCTGCGCGGCGTCGCCTTCCAGCGCTACACCAGCTCGTACACTCTCTGGATGCTGCAGCGGCCGCTCGACGCCTACGCCGCCCTTTCGCCGGCCGGGCGGGCGGCCGTCGACGCCGCCCTCGCCGGGACCGGCTGCGAGGAGCTCCTCGCCTACCGCCCGCGACACCGCCTGCAGAAGCGGGACTTCAGGCTCGTCTGCAACCGCCTCTGAGCGGGGGCGGGTGCGGAACCGCCTGCCGTTGCCGACCAAAGGGGTGCCCGGTACCGTCGGGCCAAAAAACACGATGGCCTGAAAGCTTGTCCGCGCAGGAACGCCCGGCTCCGAGCCGGCCGTCTTTCGGAAAGGAGATGGATCGATGATCGCAGGCTTGCTCGCGACTGCACTCACGCTGGCCGTGGCCTCGGTGCCCTCGGTCGACACGGTCCGAGACTGGAGCTGGATCAACGGCACGACCTGGTACGTGCCGAAGAGCGGCCTCCCGGCTTACCTCTATTCGCCGACGCAGAACC
>JAGWVP010000135.1 GCA_018970825.1 bacterium
GCCGTGATCTCCTCGCGCCGCGGCACGAAACTCGCCTCGACCGCGTGCTGCTGGTGGGCGCGCGTGTAGAGGTAGCTCTTCGTCGACCCCTCGTGGTCGTTGAAGGTCACGCACGGCGAGATGACGTCGACCAGCGCGAAACCCTCGTGGGCGAGCCCGGCCTTCAGGATCGGCACGAGCTGCTCCTTGTCTCCCGAGAAGCTCCGCGCGACGAACGTCGCGCCGAGCGTGAGCGCCAGCATCACCGGGTCGATCGCCTGCTGGGTGTTCGGCTCGCCGCGCTTCGACTTGGAGCCCTGGTCCGCCGAAGCCGAGAACTGGCCCTTCGTGAGACCGTAGACGCCGTTGTTCTCGATCACGTAGAGCATGTTCACGTTGCGGCGGATCGCGTGGCTCATCTGGCCGAGCCCGATCGAGAGCGAGTCGCCGTCGCCCGAGACGCCGATCAGCACGAGGCTGCGGTTCGCCGCGGCGGCGCCGGTCGCGATCGCCGGCATGCGCCCGTGGGCCGAGTTGAAGCCGTGCGCGCCCGACAGGAAGTAGGTCGGGGTCTTCGAGGAGCAGCCGATGCCGGAGAGCTTCGCCACCATGTGCGGGGGCGTGTCGGTCTCGTGGAACGCACGCACGATGCCGGCCGTGATCGAGTCGTGGCCGCACCCGGCGCACATGGTCGACATCGCGCCCTCGTAGTCGCGCACGGTGAGGCCGAGCGCGTTCGGACGCAGCGAGGGATGGCGCGCAGCGGGCTTGCGGATGAAACTCATCCCTTGCCTCCCCCGTTCGCGCGCAGGCGACCGAGAACTCCCTCGACGACCTGCTCGGCCTGGAGCGGGAACCCGCCGTAGGCGAGCAGCGAGAGGAGTTTCTCCTTGGCGACCGGCGTCTCGAGCACGAGCAACGAGCGGAGCTGCGCGTCGCGGTTCTGCTCGACGACGAAATGACGGTCGTGGGCCTCGAGGAACTCGACGACCTCGTCGCCGAAGGGGAAGGCCCGGATCCGCATGAAGTCCGCGCGGACTCCGCGCTCCTCGAGGATCTCGAGCGCCTCGCGCACGGCGAGGTCGCAGCCGCCGAGCGTGACGATGCCGAAGGTGGCCCCGGCCCGACGCTCGATCACCGCCGGCGGCACCTCCGTCCGAGCCGCGTGGTGCTTGCGCGAGAGCCGCTCCATCACCTCCGCGTACTCCTCGGGGATCTCGGTGTAGCCGCCGAGCTTGTTGTGGCCCGAACCGCGGGTGAAGAACGCGCCCTTCTCCGAGACGCCGGGCAGCGTGCGCGCCGCCACCCCGAAGGCGTCCTCGGGCGAATAGCGGTGGAACTTCGGCAGCGCCTCGACCTCGGCCTTCGAGAGCACGCGGCCGCGGTTCGGCCGGAAGGAATCGTCCCAGGAGAGCTTCGGCACGACCCAGTCGTTCATCCCGATGTCGAGGTCCGAGAGGACGAAGACCGGCGTCTGGAAACGGTCGGCGAGGTCGAAGGCGGCGACCGCGAACGAGAAGCACTCGGCCGGGCTGCCCGGGAAGAGCACGACGTGCTTCGTGTCGCCGTGCGAGGCGTAGGCCGCGAGAAGGATGTCGCCCTGCTGGGTCCGGGTCGGCATCCCGGTCGACGGCCCCACCCGCTGGACGTCGACGATGACCGCCGGGATCTCCGCGTAATAGGCGAGGCCGACGAGCTCGTTCATGAGCGAGATGCCCGGGCCCGAGGTCGCGGTGAACGCGCGCGCCCCGGCCCAGGTCGCGCCGATCACCATGCCGATCGCGGCGAGTTCGTCCTCCGCCTGCACGATGCAGTAGAGGTGCTCGCCCGTCTCCCGGTCGACGCGGTGCCGCTCGCACAGCGCCTTGAATGCGTCGAGGCAGCTCGTCGACGGCGTGATCGGGTACCAGGCCGCGACCGTCGCCCCGGCGTACAGGCAGCCGAGGGCGGTCGCGGTGTTGCCGTCGATCAGGATCGACTCCGCGTTCTCGTTCATGCCCTCGAGCCGGATCGGCAGCGGGCACTCGAAGTGCTCCCGCGCCCAGTCGTAGCCGAGCTGGATCGCCTTCGCGTTCGAGGCCATGAGCGCGGGCTTGCGCGAGAACTTCTCCTCGAGCATCCCCGAGAGTACCTGCATGTCGATGTCGAGCAGGGCCGCGAGCGTGCCGACGTAGACGATGTTCTTCATCAGCGTGCGCTCGCGGGGCTCCGTGAACGACTCGAGGCAGAGCTTCGCGTAGGGCACGCCGAGGAAGGTGACGTCGTCGCGGTGGAGCGACCGGCGAAGCGGACCGGTCGAATCGTAGAGCACCCAGCCGCCGGGCCGGACCTCGGCGATGTCCGCCGCGTAGGTCTCGGCGTTCATCGCGACGACCAGGTCGTAGCGCGCGGTGCGCGCCGTGTGGCCGCGCGCGCTCACCCGGATCTCGTACCAGGTCGGCAGCCCCTGGATGTTCGACGGAAACAGGTTCTTCCCCGACACGGGGATCCCCATGCGGAAGATCGCCTGCATGAGGAGCGCGTTGGCGCTCGCCGAGCCGGTGCCGTTCACGTTCGCCAGCTTGAAGGCGAAGTCGTTCACGGCGAGCGGCTGCGCGACGACCCGCGCGGCGCCCGCCCCGGTCACGCGGCCTTCGAGCACGATCGCGTACCGGCGTAGGAGACGAGGAGGTCGAACTTCTGCATGTCCCACGCGGCCGTCGGGCAACGCTCGGCGCACAGGCCGCAGTGGACGCAGAGGTCCTCGTCCTTGACCATGATGCGCTTCGTCTGCGGCAGCGGTCCCGACGCGAAGAGCGCCTGCTCGCGGTTCTCCGCGGGGGCGGAGAGCCGCCCGCGCAGGTCGGCCTCGTCCCCGTTCGGGGTGATCGTCAGGCAGAGCACCGGGCAGACGTCGACGCAGGCGTCGCACTCGATGCAGAGGCGCTCGGTGAACACCGTCTGGACGTCGCAGTTCAGGCAGCGCTCGACCTCGCGGGCGACCTGTTCGGGCGTGAAGCCGATCTCGACCTCGCGTCCGAGGTCGCGGAAGCGCTCGGTCAGGTCCACGTGGGTCATCTTCTGGCGGCCGACCGGGTTGTAGTCGTTCTTGTAGCTCCACTCGTGGAGCCCCATCTTGGCGCTGACGAGGTTCATCCCGTCGGCGGGACGATCGTGGAGCGGGATCCCCTGGCAGTGGTTGTGGATCGAGATCGCCGCCTGGTGACCGTGCTCGGCGGCCCAGATGATGTTCTTCGGCCCCATCGCGGCGTCGCCGCCGAAGAACACCCCTGGGCGGGTCGACTCGAAGGTCTTCTCGTCGAGGACCGGCACCTCCCACTTGTCGAACTCGATGCCGATGTCGCGCTCGATCCAGGGGAACGCGTTCTCCTGCCCGATCGCGAGGATGACGTCGTCGGCCGGGAGGAAGACCTCGTCGAGCGGCTTCTGCGTGAGCTTGCCCTTCTCGTCGATCGTCGACTCGTAGCGCTGGAAACGCATGCCGACGAGACGGCCGCCCTCGAGCACGAAGGCCGTCGGCTCGTGGTTCACGACGATCTCGACCATCTCCTCCTCGGCGTCCTCGAGTTCCCAGGGCGACGCCTTGAAGAAGTTGCGCGGCTTGCGCGCCATCACCTTGATGTCCTTGCCGCCGAGCCGGGCCGAGGTTCGGCAGCAGTCCATCGCCGTGTTGCCGACGCCGATGATGAGCACCTTCTCGCCGATCGACTCCGTGTGGCCGAAGGCGACCGACTCGAGCCAGTCGATGCCGATGTGGATGCGCGCGGCCGCCTCTTCGCGTCCGGGGATCCGGAGATCCTTGCCGCGCGGCGCGCCCGAGCCGACGAACACGGCGTCGAAGCCGCCGTCGTCGAGCAGCTTTCGCATGCTCTCGACGGGCGAGTCGTAGCGGACGTCGACTCCCATCCGCAGGATCATGTCGATCTCCTCGTCCAGGACCTCCTCGGGCAGCCGGAACGAGGGGATGTTCGATCGCATGAGGCCGCCGGGAACCGACAGCTTCTCGAAGATGGTGACTTCGTAGCCGAGCGGCATGAGGTCGTTCGCGACGGTCAGCGAGGCCGGCCCCGCCCCGATGCAGGCGACCCGCTTGCCGTTCTTGCGCTCGGGCGCCTTCGGCAGGAGGTCCGTCACGTCGTCGCGGAGGTCGGCCGCGACCCGCTTCAGTCGACAGATCGCGACCGGCTTCTCGTCGACCCGCGTCCGCCGGCAGGCGGGCTCGCAGGGACGGTCGCAGGTGCGCCCGAGGATGCCCGGGAAGACGTTCGACTGCCGGTTCAGGAGGTAGGCGTCGGTGTAGCGACCCTGCGCGATGAGCCGGATGTACTCCGGCACGTTGGTGTGCGCCGGGCACGCCCACTGGCAGTCGACCACCTTGTGGAAGTAGTCCGGGTTCTTGACGTCGGTCGGCGTCACGGGCGGCCTTGCACCTATCCTATGGATTCCGGCGGTCAAGCCCGGTCGGGCGCGCTACCGGCGATCCCCCGCGGATCCCGACTCGACGGGCACCGCGGCCTCCCGCGGTACGCGGCCGCGAGCGAGCCCGAGGAGCAGCAGCGGCAGTTCGAGCCCGAAGGTGAGCGTCGCGAGGAACGCGATCGCCCCGCGCGCGACGCGCGTCGCGAGCAGTCCGTCGGGCAGCAGCCCCCAGGCGAGCGCGATCGCCGCCGCCGTCACGGCGAAGCCGCCGAGCGACATGACGACGAATTGCCGGAGCGAGTTCGCGTCCGGGTCGAAGCGGAAGGCGAAAGGCGACCGGAGGTTCGCGTTCATCCCGAACGCGCCGCCCGCCGCAAGCCCCGCCAGAAGGTGCCCCCACTCGTGGAGCACGTAGGCCGCCGCTCCGACGAGGAGGCCCGCGACGACCCCGAAGAGGTCCGCGGAAGGACCGTCCCCGGCGGAGCGCCGGGCGAGCAGCACCCAGGCGAGGCAGGCGAGAGCCACGATCCCGGCGTCACGACGCGCGAACCTCGCCACGGACGGAGGGGGTACCAGTCGACGCCCGGGGGCGCGAGCGCGCAGGCCCGGAGCAGGCCGGGCGGCTGCGTTTGCGCCGAGGGGCCGGAGACGCCCCTCCGGGCGGCAGGGGGACCACCCGGGTTCGCGCCCCGAGTGCGCCCCTGGGGGCGCCTCGGGAAAATCCCGAGTCCTCGCCGGTGCGGCCCGCTCCTACGTTTTTCACCGGAGAGGAGGCCGGGGCGACTTCGAGTCGCAGGCGGCCGTCGAGCGCGGAGGAGGAGACCGATGATCGGCATCGTGAACAACGCCTTCCACGACTGGGTCCGGGAGCAGCACGGCCCCGAGACCTGGCTTCGCATCGAGAGGCGCATCGAGAGCGGAACGTTCATCGGCACGGAGGACTACGACGACCGAACGACGCTCGAGCTGGCGCGCGGGATCGCGCGCGAGCTCGGTCTCTCCGAGGACACCGTCCTCGAGCGGGTCGGCGAGCACTTCGGCCGCCGCAGCGTCGGACGGGACTTCGGCGTCCTGCTGAACGCCGGAGGGGCGAACTACCGCGACTTCCTGCGCGGGCTGCCCGACCTGCAGACGCGCTTCGCGCTGATCTACCCGAACACGGCACCGCCGCGATTCGCCGTGCTCGACGAGGGACCGAGCTCGGTCACGATCGTGCACCACACCGCCCGCAAGGGTCTTGCGCCGCTCCTCGCCGGCGTGCTCGCCGGGATCGCATGCGTGTTCGGCATGGAAGCAAACGTCGCCCGGAGTTCCGAGCGGTCGGAGGCCGGGTCCTGCCACGTCTTCCGGGTGCGGTGGCGTCCGGTCGGCCTCGAAGCCCCGACGCGCCCCCCGGCCCCCCGGGGGCGCAAGGACCGCGCCTTCGCGGCAGCCTGATCGCTCGATCGGGGTGCCCCGTCCGCGGTCGGGAGTTTCCCGGCTTGTACGGCGGGCTACCCATTCGTAATTCGAATCGCGAAAGGGATGCCCGGCGATCCCCGACCCGCAGGAGGGAACGGGGGCGGGAGCGCGAAGGAGCGCGGTCGCCGGCGTCGAAGGCGGGGCGAAGGGGTCGGACATGATCGGATTCGTGAACGGCGCATTCGAGAACTGGGTGACCGAACGGCATGGCGCCGAGGCCTGGCGTCGCGTCGCGGGGCGCGTCGAAACGAGCGTCTTCATCGGCCCCGAGGACTATGACGACGACGTGACCGCCGATCTCGCGCGGGCCGTTGCCGCCGAGACCGGTCTGCGGGTCGACGATGTCCTCGCGAGCGTCGGCGAACACCTCGGCCGCACGGCAGGGCGCCGCCTCGACGTGATGCTGGGCCGCGGCGAGTCGAGGTTCCAGGACGTGCTCAGACGCCTGCCCGACCTCCAGACGAGGCTCGAGTTGGTCTGCCCGACCGCGCGTCCGCAGCGCTTCACGATCGTGGACGAGGACGGCGACTCGATCTCGATCGTCCATGCCTCGACACGCGCCGATCTCGCGCCGCTGTTCGCCGGCACGGTCGGCGGACTCGCCTCGGCGTTCGGCGTCGACGCGACCGTTTCGTGCCGACGCGTCGACTCGGGGTCCGGGGTGCGCCACGAGTACCGGGTGCACTGGCAGGAGAAGGTGGCCGGTCGTGACACCTCGGACCGGCCCGCGACGAAGCGCGCGGCGAAGCCGCGGCCGGGCGTCTCGGCGGGCCGAGCGACGACTGCCGCGAGACGAATCGACGGCACGTAGCCGGGCCCGGGCCCGGGCCGCTTGCAACCGCAGGGCCCAACCCCGAAAGTCGAACGTCTTCCGCGGATTGCGGCCCGAGTCGGGTGACGCGACCGGAGACGGTGGGGCGGGCGGAGCATGTGCGCGATCGTCGGGCTGATCCGGGGCCGGGGGCGGGTGGATCCCGCGCTCCTCGACCGGATGCGCGACTCGATGGCCCACCGCGGCCCCGACGACGCGGCCTCCTGGGTTTCGGCCGACGGCACGGCCGGGCTCGGCCATCGGCGGCTCTCGATCATCGACCTCTCGGCCGCGGGCCGCCAGCCGATGACCAACGAGGACGGCACGCTGCAGCTGGTCTTCAACGGCGAGATCTACAACTTCGCCGAACTCCGTCGCGAACTCGAGCGAGCCGGGCACCGCATGCGCTCCTCGACCGACAGCGAGGTCATCCTGCACGGCTACGAGGAGTGGGGGACCGACGTCGTCCGCCGCCTGCGCGGGATGTTCGCCTTCGCTCTCTGGGACGGCCCTCGCCGCCGCCTCCTGCTCGCCCGCGACCGCCTCGGCATCAAGCCGCTGTTCTACCGGCACGACGGCGACGACCTGACCTTCGCCTCGGAACTGAAGGGCGTCGTCGCCGATCCGGCGGTGCCGCGGAGACTCGACGAGAGCGCGCTCTGGGACTTCTTCACCTACCGGTACGTGCCGACCCCGAAGACGATCTGGCGCGACGTGAAGAAGCTCCCGCCGGGCCACTGGGCGGTGTTCGAGAACGGGTCGCTCACGCTTTCCGAGTACTGGGCGCCGCGGTTCGGCGGCGCCGGGGCGATCCCCGAGGACGAGGCCGTCGAGCGACTCCGCGCGAAGCTCGAGGAGTGCGTCGCGATGCACATGGTCGCCGACGTGCCGGTCGGCGTCCTCCTGAGCGGTGGGCTCGACTCGAGCACCGTCTGCGCGCTCGCCTCGCGCTCGGTGCGGGAGCCGCTGCACACCTTCTCGATCGGATTCGACGTCGAGCGCCACGACGAGCGGCCCTTCGCGCGGATGGTCGCCGAGCGCTACCGCACCGACCACCACGAGCTCTCCGTGGACCGGGAACTCGCGCGCTCGATCGAGGACGACGTCGTCGAGATGTACGACGAACCCTTCGCGGA
>JAGWVP010000136.1 GCA_018970825.1 bacterium
CGGTGTCGCGCGGCGAGCAGCAGGATCCCGGCGCACGCGAACAGGTCGACGGAGTAGGGCTTGACCTCGGCCGCGTAGTAGATCGCCCCGGGGCAAGCCGAGACGATCGCGAGTGCGACCAGGGCCGCCGCCGGTCCCACGACTCGCTTCGCGAGCGCCCACGTCACGGGCAACGCGGCGCAGCCCGCGACAAAGGGCAGGAGCCGGAGCTGCCACTCCCGCGCCCCGAGGACCGCGGCGACCGCCCGCTCGAGGAACAGGAAGCCGACCGGCGCCACCTGCGAGTGATCGAGGGGCCCGAACAGCCTCCGGGCGGGAACGAACAGGATGTTCCAGGCGAGCATGCTCTCGTCGAGCCAGAGGGACCGGTTCGTCGAGAGGTGACGCAGCCGCGCAGCGACTCCCGCGAGGACGAGAAGCAGGGCGAGGAACTCGAAGACTCGCCCGCTTCGTCCGCCGCCCCCCGGGGCTCGTTCCGCGACGGATGCCAACTCGTTCAGCCTCGCTGTCGTGCCCGCGCGACGGGTCGCGTGCGCCCGGGTCGCACGTCCGGGCGATCAGCGGTCGAGCGCCGGCGCGTACTCGTTCGCGGCGTAGGCCGCGCAGAAGGCCGCGTCGTCGCCGCGGAAGGTCGGGTCGAGCGCGACCACCGCCGGGCGGGCCGCCTCCCAGAGCGTCGACGAGCTGCCGCCGGGTCCGAGATCCTTCGCGACCAGCACGAGGTCGAGGCCCGGGTGACCGACGATGTACTGGCCGCCCGCCCCCGCGGCGTACCAGACGCCGACGTCGTGGCGCTGTCCGCAGCCGAACGGCTCGACGTAGTTGCAGTCGGCTGCGCCCGACGGCGCGTGCGGGTAGCCGCCCCAGAGCGCGGCGGGGAAGCAGGGATAGGGCGGCTCGTCGCCCTTGGGAAGCCCGTCGCCGAAGTCCCAGTTCGAGTTCGACATGAGCCAGGTGAGGTAGCCGTAGCCGGTGTTCGCGTCCTCGAACGACGGATGCGTCATCTTGTAGACCCAGTCCGAGCCGAGCAGCCGCTTCCCGCTCCAGACGCCGTCGTTCAGGATCAGCAGCCCGAGGCGCGCCATGTCGCGCACGGTGCTCTCCCAGGAGTAGGCGAACACCTTGTCCGGGGCGCCGCCGGTCCAGGTCGAGTCCTCCATGCCGAGGGGCTCGAACAGGAAGCGGTGCGTGAAGTCGTCGACGTTCGCACCGAGCCGCGCGGGGTCCTGCGCGATCGCCGCGTTCACGACGTCGCTCATCCGGTTGATCTGCACGGTCCCGATCGCGTCGTACTGGAAGGACTTGGCACCGAGCGAGAGGTCGAGGTTGTGCGCGACCATCGCGAGCACGTGCGCGACTTGCGCGTCGGGATTGAACGTGAACGCGTCGAGCCAGTGGTCGACGCGATCCTCGTCGGAGAGCGGGCCGGTCTTGCGACCCGAGCGCGGGAGATCGCGCGTCTCCCAGGCGGCGATGCCGGTCACCACCGCGCCGAGCGTCTTGGTCGCCGAGAAGACCTCGCTGCGACCGGCGCCGGGAGCGCCCTCGGGGTAGTACTCGTGGCAGAGCCGTCCATGGCGCACGATCGCCCACGGGTGGTCGATCTCGGCGTCGGCTCGCGCGAGCAGGGCGGGATCGAGGCCGCAGTCCTCGGCCACTCGATCCGGGGCGACCGGCTGCCAGGGGCCGCGCCCGGGATCCGCGGGCGCCGCGAGCGGCGCCGGGTCGGCGGAATCGGAGCATCCCGCGAGCAGCGCGAGCAGGGGAAGAAGGGCGAGCAGTCTCATGGTCCGGTCTCCGGGAGCCCCGGGGCCTGCGGGCGGGGGCTCGAAGTCTCGCGAGGGCTCGCGATGGGCCTTCTTATTCGCGCGCCACCGCGACGGGCAAGCGACCTCGGACGCGGAAATCAGGGAGAGCGTCCGACCGCGACCCGAGGCTCTCCCGCGAGGACCTCCCCCACGACGCAGGCCTCCTCGAACCCCGCGCGCAGGAACGCCGCGAGGACTTCCGGGACCGCCCCCGGCGAACACGCGACCAGGAGTCCGCCCGAGGTCTGCGGGTCGGCCAGCAGGGCGCGCTCGACCTCGCCGAGCCCCGCGGCGAGATCGACGCTCGCGGCACATCCCGACCAGTTGCGCGCGGACGCCCCGGTCACCCGGCCCGCGCGAGCGTGCCCGAGCGCGCCGGGGAGCAGCGGCAGGCGATCGAAGTCGACGCGGGCCGCGACGCCCGAGCCGCGGCAGACCTCGAGCAGGTGGCCGAGCAGGCCGAACCCGGTCACGTCGGTCATCGCGTGGACGTCGGCGCTCCGGGCGAGCTCCGCGCCGACGGCGTTGGGTCGCGTGGTGCTCGCGATCATCGCCGCGTACTCCGCGGGTGCGATCCGCTCCTGCTTGAGCGCCGCACCGAGCACGCCCGTGCCGAGCGGCTTGCCGAGCACGAGCGCGTCGCCGGGGCGGGCGCCGCAGTTGCGCTTCACGCGCCGCGGGTCGACCGTACCGATCGCGACGAGCCCGTAGATCGGCTCCGCGGAGTCGATCGTGTGACCGCCGGCGACCGGCACGTTCACCGCGCGACAGGCCGCCTCGCCGCCCGCGAGGATCCGTCCGATCGTCGCGACCGGCAGCTTCGCGACCGGCATGCCGACGATCGCGAGAGCGAACAGCGGCGTGCCGCCCATCGCCCACACGTCGGAGAGCGCGTTGGTCGCCGCGATCCGGCCGAAGTCGAACGGGTCGTCGACGATCGGCATGAAGAAGTCGGTCGTCGCGACGATCGCGCGAGCGTCGTCGAGCCGCCAGACCGCGGCGTCGTCGCGCGTCTCGGGTCCGACGAGGAGCTCCGGCGGGACGAGCCCGCGGGTGGCCCCGGCGAGAATCGACTCGAGCACGCCCGGCGCGACCTTGCAGCCGCAGCCGCCGCCGTGGGCGAGCGAAGTGAGACGCAGCGGCGCGGGCTCTTCGGACGTGGACACGGGGCTCTCGTCGAGACGGGGAACGGGCCGCGGGGCGCGATCGACGATGCCTAGACCGGACCGGCGTCGCGAACGCAAGCCCGGGCCGGGCGCGGGGCGAGGGCGCGGGGAGCGTGCAACGACGACCACCGGGCTTCGCACCCCTGACGGCCGGCCGGGGCGAGGTTTGACCTCGTCGCCCCCGCGGGGGAGTCTCCGCGCAACCAAGGAGGAGTTTCATGCACCGCTCGCGCACGACCTCGATCGCCCTCGCCGCCACGGCCGGACTCGCAGCAACGCTGGCCGGCGCCGCCCAGGCCGCACCGCCCGTCGGACGGACCTGCACGGTCCTCGTCCAGTCGACGTCGCGCAACGACGAGACCCTCGACCGGATCCGCGAGAAGGCACGCGAGAAGCTCGCCGCGTCGGGCCGCTACGTCCTCGTCACCGACCCGCGCCAGGCCGACGTCACGATCGAGACCAACAGCGAGGTCGTGAAGGGTCGCCCGGGCGGCACCGCGATGGCGGCGATGATGCTCGCGGGCCAGCACTCGAACCTGAACATGCAGGTGCTTCTCACGTCGTTCGTCGCGATCTACGCGAACGGCCAGGAGAACGCGGGCGGCGACGCGATTCTCGCGGCGCTCGACAAGGCCGTCGAGACGCACGGCCCGGACCTCTGCCCGAAGCCCTGACGCACCTCGCGCGCCCCGGCCCCGGGGCCGGGGATCGGGAAGACGAGAGACTCGCGCGCGCACGAACCCCCTCCGCGGCACGCGCCGAAACGAGAGAAGCCGCGCCCCCTCGGGAGCGCGGCTTCCCGTCCGAAGCCTGTCCTCGCGTCAGCGGCGCCGGCCGCCCCCACCGCCGCCGCCGCGACGAGCGCCCCCGCCGCCGCCACCGCCGCCACCGCCGCGGAGTCCGGCACCACCACCCGAGCGCTGCGCTCCACCCCCGAGACCGCCGCCACCGCGCTGGATCCCGCTGCCGCTCGCGCCACCCGGGCGCGAACCGAAGCCGGATGCGGCGCCGCCGGAGCGCGAACCGAAACTCGACGCGGCATCGCTGCCCGACACGCGACTCCTCGCCGCGGAGCCCGCGCCGGAGGACCGCGCCTGCGAGGCGGCCGACTTTCCGCGACTTGCCGCCCCCTGCGCGCTGCGTCCCGTGCCGCCCGAGCGCTGGGCGCCCTCGGAACGCCGCGGGCCTTCGGCGCGGCCGGCCGCACGCGTGCGGTCGCCGCCGGAGCGGTCGCCGCCGCGGACGTCGCCCGCGCGATCGCGGACCCCCGCGTCCCCCTGCCGACGCGCGCCTCCTTCGCGCACGCCCTCGCGGGCCTTCGCGCCGTAGCGATTCTCGACGTTCGTGTCGCGGTAGCGAACGCCGCCGCGGTGCACCGGGTCGTGCTCCCACTTGCCGACGTTCGTGCGGTTGAAGCTGTCGTTGATGTTGATGTTCACGTCGTTGTTGCCGCCCCAGCCCCCGTAGCCCCAGCGACCCGGCCCGACGTAGATGCCGCCTCGATACCAATCGCATCCGCCGCCCCACATGATGCTGCCCATCGCCATGCCGAGCCCGAACGAGAGCATGCTCGAGGCGACGACCGCGCCCGGCGGCGCCGGCGCGTAGATCGTCGGGTAGGCGTAGGCGGGCACCGGGGCCCAGGCGGAACCGTAGACGATCGTCGGGTTGTACTGGGGAACGTACACGACCTCGGGGTTCGCCGGGACGATCTTGATGACCTCCTTCTCCTTGACGACGGTCTGCTGCGGCGTCGTCTGGAGGGAGCCGCTCGACTCCGCGCGCTGGCGCATGCGCTGAACCGCGGCCATCACGTCGGCCTGGCTCGACAGCACGGCGTCGCCGAGCGACTGCGTCCACTGGAGGTTCTGCGCCATGCGCGACAGCACGTCGGGGAAGTTCACGAGCCATGCGACGCTCTTGTCCCAGGGCTGCTTCGCGAGCTCCGCTTCGAGCGCGGCGCCCTTCAGCGAGGCGTTGGCGCGCTGCCAGCGGTCGGCCTCGACGATCTCGAGCGGGTAGGTCGAGGCGGCCATGACCTGCGCGACGAGAGCGTCGGGGTAGAGAGCGATCGGGGCGACCAGCGAGTCGAGATCGGCCGGCGTCCACGAGCCCCCCGCCAGGGCGACCGAGGGAAGGGAGACCGACGACGAAAGGGCGAAGACCACCGCCACGACGGCTCGGTACCGGGTCCGGACTCTGCGAGTGAGCGACATGGGAACTTCCTCCTCGAAAGCGAAAGGTGTCGGGGAGGCTTAGCCGCACCCGTCGCCCGGGGTCCAATGCCTCGCGCACATCGGGCGCTTTCCCGCGCGACATGGCGACGCACCGGGCCCGTCGGGGCGGAGAATCGCCCCGGCCGGTCCCGCGAGGGAAGGGATCTCCGCGTCGCCGATCAGCGCTTGCAGGAGAGGGTCGACCCCGACGAATTGAAGGCGCAGTCGCCCGGAAGGTATCCGGTCTCGCCGCAGGCCCCGGTCGCCGCGTCCGCGGGGCCGCCGAGGAGCACCACGAGCTCGACGGGTTCGTCGCCGGGCGACACGGTCCAGCTTCCCGTCTTGCCCTTCAGCGAGATCTTGACGGAACCGCCCGCGACGCCCGCGGAGCGGTCGATGGCCTTCAGGTCGGTGATGCCGGAGATCGGGCTCCCGGTCCGATCGAGATACTGCCAGAGGCTGCTCGTCGGGCTCGCCTTCCAGCCGCGCGTCGCACGGCCCGCGTAGGCCCCCGACGGGAGCGTCGCGTCGAGGATGATCGACCCACCCGCGCCCCGCACGAGCACGCGCGCCGTCCTGGCGCCCGGGTCGAGCGAGCGGAACGAGAGGCCCGCGGGCAGCGCGAAGGTGCCGTCGAACTTCAACACGTCGTTGCCCGGCGTCGGATCGGAGCCGACCTTCGCGAGGACGAGCTTCGCGGGCGTCGCGAAGTCGCGGCCGCCGCCGACGTTCGTGCACGCGTCGAGGCCGTCGCAGGTTCCGTCGCCGTCGGCGTCCGGGAGCGTGACGTCGTCCGGGCAGGTGCCGCTCGAGCCGGTGCAGGTCTCCGCCGTGTCGCAGCCGCCGGTGGCCGGGCGGCAGACGACCGCCGCCGACTCGAACTGGCAGAGCGACGAGCAGCAGTCGCCGTTCGAGACGTTCCCGTCGTCGCACTCCTCGCCGTCCTGCACGACCCCGTCGCCGCAGTCGACCGCACCGACGAGCAGGAGCCGCGGCGCGAGCTCCGGGTCGCCCGCGGCCGTCGCGCCCTCGCGCGAGTGGAACTCGACACGCCCGTCGTCGAACTCGACGTTCTTCTTCACGAGCCATCCGCTCGTCCCGCCGGAGACGTCGGACGTCACGTCCCACGTCACGTCGCCGCTGCGGGTGGCGTCGAAGACCACGCCGTCGCTGGCCGGCCCGGCCGCCGCGCTGCCCGCGTTCCATTGCGGCGAGCAGTCGGTCGCCTCGTTCGAGATCTCGGCGTCGGTCGCGCAATTGTAGGTGACGCCCGGGCCGTTGCCGCGGACCGTCGTCTGCCCGACGGGGACCTTGAAGGTTCGGCCGTTGCCCTCGGTGAACGGCTGCGAGAGCGGGTAGGCCTCGACGACGCTGCCGTTCGCGGGCCAGTTCACGTCGTTGAACGCGATCGACATGCGGAGCCGGGCGCGGGCGAGTCCCGAGACGTCGATCGTGCGGCAGGTGCCGGGGACGACGCAGTCGGAGTCCGCGTCGCAGGGAGCGTACGCGTCGTTCGTGCAGGCGCCGAGCGGAAAGTCGAGAACGACGCGGCGCGGGCCCGTCTCGTGGATCGCGAGCAGGTTGTTCGCGCCCTCGTTCGTGTTGCGGTCGGAGAGCAGGAGCATCGAGTCGCGCACCGGCGTCACGTCGCAGGTCGTGAAGGGCCCCTGCTCGCAGGTTCCGTCGAGCGGATTGCAGAACGGCTGCACGTGGCAGAAGTCGACCACCGGGCAGACGACGCCCGCGCACTCGGTGTCGCAGACGTCGCCGACGCCGTCGCCGTCGGCATCGGCCTGGTCCGGGTTCGCGACCGACGGGCAGTTGTCGCAGCCGTCGGCCGCGCCGTCGCCGTCGGCATCCGGCGCGACGTCGGCCGGGCAGATCGCGTCACTGCCGTCGCAGACCTCGACCACGTCGCAGGCATCCGACGGATCCAGGGGGCGACAGACCGTTCCGGCCGGCTTCTTCCCGTCGGTCGGGCAGGCGGCGGAGGAGCCGCTGCAGACCTCGGCCACGTCGCAGTCGCCGGCCGTCGGACGGCAGACGGTGGTCGCGGGCCGGAAGGCGTTCGCGGGGCAAGTCGTGCTCGTGCCCGAACACGTCTCGACCACGTCGCAGACACCGGCCGCGGCGCGGCAGGTCGCCCCGGCGTTGCCGGCGGGGTGCTGGCAGGCGACGTTCGTCCCGTCGCAGCGGTCGAGCGAGCAGGGGTTGCCGTCGTCGGTGCAAGCGGTGCCGTTGGCCGCCTTCGCGTCCGTCGGGCAGTTCGTCCCCGTGCCGGTGCAGTTCTCCACCACGTCGCACTCGCCGGCCGCGGCCCGGCAGACCACCGTCGAGGCCGCGAAGCCGTTCGCAGGACAGGTCGCGGTCGTGCCGGTGCAGTTCTCCGGCACGTCGCAGGTGCCCGAGGCGATGCGGCAGGTGGTCGACGACGACTTGAACGTGTCGATCGGACACGACGCGCCCAATCCCGTGCAGTTCTCCGCGACGTCGCAATCGCCCGCCGTCACCCGGCACACCGTCGAGGAGGAGGCGAAGGTGTCCGTCGGACACGACACGCTCGATCCCGTGCAGT
>JAGWVP010000137.1 GCA_018970825.1 bacterium
CCCCGGCACTTGCCCCGCTTCTCCGCCCGCTCTCCCTGGACGAGGGCGTGGCGGGCCACGTGCACGCGGCGGTGTTCCCCTACCGCCCGCTGCGCAAGGGGCGCCTCGACCTCGGCGCGGCGCTGTCGGAGGTCTTCGAGCACCAGTCGGTGCGCGGGCTCCTCCACCTGCTCGACGACCCGCGCGAGGGCGTCGGCGCGGGGCAGGGCGCCTTCACCCGGGGCATCCTCTGGGCCGCTCCCGTGGAGGCCGCGTGAACCTCCTGCTCGGCGCGCTCACCCTGGGCTTCATCCTCTCGCTCGTCGGGCTCGGCGTGTGGGTTTCGTTCCGGATCTTCAAGGTCGCGGACATCACGGTCGACGGATCGCTCACCTTCGGGGCCGCGGTCACCGCGGCGCTGGTCGTCGGCAACGGGACGAACCCGCTCGCGGCGACGCTCGCCGGGATGCTCGCGGGCATGCTCGCCGGCACCGTGACCGGGCTCCTCCAGACGCGTTTCAAGATCGACCCGCTCCTCTCGGGCATCCTCGTCATGACCGCCCTCTACTCGGTCAACCTGCGGGTCATGGGCCGCAGCAACGTGCCCTTCCTCGGCAAGCCGAGCCTGCAGACCTGGTGCGAGGAACTCGGCCGCGCAGTGCTCGGGGCGCCGAGCGTGGACGTGTTCGGCTGGCCGGTCGCGGCCGGGGACCTGGCGGTCGTGACGCTCGCGGGTCTCGCGGCGGTGCTCGTCGGTTCGGTCCTCTGGTGGTTCTTCCGCACCGACCTGGGCACGGCGATGCGCGCCTCGGGCGACAACGCCCAGATGATCCGCGCGCTCGGCGCCGACGTCGAACGCTACCGGATCCTCGGGCTCGCCCTCTCGAACGGACTCGTCGCGCTGGGCGGCTCGCTCCTCGCGCAGTACCAGGGATTCGCCGACGCGCAGATGGGCATCGGCATGGTCGTGTGGGGGCTCGCGTCCGTCATCATCGGCGAGGCCCTGACCGGCGCGCCGAGCCTCGGCTTCTCGATCGTCGGGACGATCATGGGCTCGGTCTTCTTCCGCGAGCTGGTCGCGATCGCGCTCGGCTTCGGGCTGAACCCGAACGACCTGAAGCTCGTGACGGCGGCCTTCGTGTTCGCGGCGCTGGTGCTCCCGTCTCTGCTCGGGCGCGGCCGGGCGCAGGAGGTGCGCCCGTGAGCGCGCGCGCGGACGACTCGCCGGCCGCCGTCGAAGCGATGGTCCGCGTCCGCGGCGCGCGCAAGACGTTCAACGTCGGCTCCCCCGAGGAGGTCCGGCCGATGCAGGGCATCGACCTCGACATCCCCGCGGGCCAGTTCGTGATCGTGCTCGGCGGCAACGGCTCCGGGAAGTCGACCCTGCTGAACGGGCTCGCCGGAACCTTCCGGCTGGACGAGGGCACGATCGAGATCGACGGGCACGACGTGACCCGCTGGCCCGAGCATCGGCGCGCTTCGCTGGTCGGCCGCGTCTTCCAGAACCCGTTCAGCGGCACGGCGCCGATGATGACGATCGCCGAGAACTTCGCCCTCGCGGCCAGGCGGGGACGGCCGCGCGGGCTCGGCTGGGCGCTCAACGCCCCCTTCCGCGACGAACTGCGCGACCGGGTGCGCGGGCTCCGCATGGGACTCGAGGACCGGATCGACACGGCGATCGGGGCGCTCTCGGGCGGCCAGAGACAGGCCCTCACGCTGCTCATGGCGACGTGGATCGAGCCCCGGCTCCTCCTGCTCGACGAGCACACGGCGGCGCTCGACCCGAAGAGCGCCGACCAGGTGATCGCACTCACCGACGAGATCGTCTCGTCGCGCAGGCTCACCACGCTCATGGTGACCCACGCCATGCAGCAGGCGGTGAACCTCGGCGACCGCATCCTCATGATGCACCGGGGCAACGTCCTGCACGACGTGAGCGGTCCGGCGAAGCGACGCCTGCGTGTCGACGACCTGCTGGCGCGCTTCGAGGACGTGCGTCGCCGCGAACTGCTCGACGAGGGGGCCGCGGCGCTCCTCGAGCGCTCCTACGTCTGAGCACGGATCCCCGGGCCCTCCGCCGGCCCGCGCCGCGGCTCAGGCGATCCGCAGCACGAGCATCGAGACGTCGTCGTCGAAGTCGGGGTCGGACTGCTCCGTGCGGACCGCGTCGAGAACGCGGCGGATGTCCGCCGCGGGCGCGGTGCGTTCCCGCCCGACGATCTCGACGAACTCCTCGAGGCTCATCATCCCGCCGCCGGGCCGGGTCACCTCGTAGGCGCCGTCGCTGAAGATCCAGAGCGTCGCTCCCGGCGGCACCGTGGTCCGCGCGCTCGCGTACCGGGTCCCGGGCAGTGCACCGATCGGGGCGCCCTGCGCGCGCAGCGGCTCGGGTCCCGCACCCGGGGCGACGAGGACCGCGGGCGGGTGCCCGGCACTCGACCAGGACAGGCTGCGGTCCGAGGGCCGGAAGACGCCGTACCAGATCGTGAAGTACATCTCGTTCTGGCGATCCATCTGGAAGGCTTCGTTCAGCGCGGCGAGCACGGCGGCCGGGTCGCGGAAGTCGACGCCGGGAAGCGTCCGAGTGCCGAGCACGTTCATCGCCGACACCGAGAGCAGCGCCGCACCCACGCCGTGGCCGCAGACGTCGAGGACGTAGGCTGCGAGGTGGTCGTCGTCGATCCAGTGATGGCCCAGCGAGTCGCCCCCGAGCGAGGTCGAGGGCACGAACTCCCAGGCCGACTCGATCGGGCCGGAGAGCGGGACCGGGAGCAGGGAGCGGACGTAGTCCGCCGCCTCTCCGAGTTCCGCGGCGAGCGCCTGCTGGCTCGCGAGCAGGTCGCCGTAGGCCTGGTTGCGCTGGAGCAGGTGGATGTAGGCCTGCGAGTGGTACCGGATGCGCGCGACCAGCTCGATGCGGTCGGGCAGCTTCACCAGGTAGTCGTTCGCACCGAGCGCGAAGGCCTCGGCCTTGGTCGTCGCCTCCTCCTTGCTCGACAGCACGATGAGCGGGACCTCGCGCGTCGCCTCGGTCTCGCGGTAGCGCCGCACGAGCGTGAGCCCGTCGATGCCCGGCATGACGAGGTCCTGCAGCACGAGGGTCGGCCGGAGTTCCTCGGCGCGGGCGACCGCCTCCGCGGGATCGCCGCACCAGTGCAGTTCCACGTCGGTCTCGGCCGCGAGCATGCGCTTCACCGCTTCCGCGACGATCCGCTGGTCGTCGACCAGCAGCACGACGATGCGGTGGTCCGCCGGCGCGAGCGTCCTCGCCGGTGCGTCGCTCACGGCGCCCCCGCGGCCGCGAGACGGCGGCAGGCCGCCGCGGCGCTCGAGGCGACGTTGCCGACCGGCAGCACCTCGGCCGCGGCGTCGAGCCGGACCGCGGCCCCCGGCATTCCCCACACGACGCTCGTCGCCTCGTCCTGGGCGATCGTGTGCCACCCCGCGCCGCGCAGGCGTGCGAGGCCCGCCGCACCGTCGCGGCCCATGCCGGTCAGCAGCACGGCGCAGCCCGGGCGACTCGCGTTCGCGGCGGCGCTGTCGAAGAAGGTGTCGACCGACGGTCGGTAGGGCGTCTCCACGGGCTCCCGTACGTAGCGGAAACGGCCGTCGGACCCCAGAACGAGGTGGTCGTTCGTCGCGGCGACAAGCACGCGGCCCGGGTCCGGGCGGTCGCCCGGGGTGATCGTCCGGACCCGCAAGGTCGACTGCCCGTCGAGCCACTCGGCGAGACCCGCGGCGAAGTGCTCGTCGACGTGCTGCACGACGACGACCGAGGCGGGCAGGTCGGTCGGCAGCTCGCGCAGGATGCGCGCGAGCGCGGCCGGGCCGCCGGTCGACGCGCCGATCGCGAGCAGGACCGGCCGCACCGGGGACGCGACCCGGGGTGCGCCCGGTGCGGGCCCCGTCGCCGCGACCGCCGGCTCCCGTCCGACCAGGCGACCGATCGTGCCGATCTTGCGGACCAGCTCGTCGCCTCCGCTCACGTCTCCGTCCCGCCCGAGCACCGGTGTCGCGACCGCGTCGAGCGCGCCGTGGCCCATCGCCTCGTACACCCGGGACAGGTTGCCCTGGACGGTCGCGGTGACGACCAGCACGGGACACGGGTGGTCGCGCATGATGAGGCGCGTCGCCTCGACGCCGTCCATCGTCGGCATGACGAGGTCCATGAGCACCACGTCGGGCGGGTCGGAGGCGCACAGCGCGACGGCCTCGGCGCCGTCCTTCGCGATCCAGGCGACGTCGAGACCGGGCGCGGCGACGATCGTCCGGCGCAGCGCCTCGGCCGCGAGCCGCAGGTCGTTCACGATGCCGACCCTCACGTGGACGCCGCCTCGCCGATCAGGTCGGCCACCGTCCGCGCGAGCGTCTCGTCCCGGAACGCGGCCTTCGTGACGTAGTGGTTCGCGCCCGCCTCGAGGCCGCGCACGCGGTCCTCCTCGCGGTCCTTGTACGAGACGATCACGACCGGGAGGTCCCGCAGGCGGGCGTCGGCGCGCACCGCGCGGACCAGTTCGATGCCGGTCATCCGGGGCATGTCGACGTCGCTCACGAGCAGGTCGTAGCTGCCGGCCCGCAGGGCGTTCCACGCCTCGAGACCGTCGACCGCGACGTCGACGTCGTAGCCGCGCTGCTCGAGGAGCTGGCGCTCGACCTCGCGCACGGTGATCGAGTCGTCCACGACGAGGATCCGCTTCGCCCGCCGTACCGCGCGAGGTGCGAGACGCGCGCGCAGGCCGCCCCCCTCGAGGCGCCCCTCGATCGAGAGGACCAGGTCGTCGACGTCGAGCACGAGGAGGGGCGAGCCGTCGTCGAGCGTCGCGGCGGCGGCGACGTCGGCGACCTTGCCGAGCCGCGCGTCGAGCGGCCGGACGACGAGCTCGCGCTCGCCGACGAAACCGTCGACTTCGAGCGCGAAGCGGCGGGAGCCGTCGGAGAGCACGACCGCCGCGCACTCGCCGCCCCGGGCCCGTCCGCCCTCGAGCTCGAGCAGGTCGCGGGCGACGACGAGCCCGACGGACTCCCCGTCGACCGGCAGGACCGCGTGTCCCTCGGAGGTGCCGACGGCGTCGGCCGCAACCCGCACCGCTCGGTCGATCCGCGCGAGCGGCAGGGCGAAGGGCTCGCCGGCGATCTCGACGAGCAGTACGCGCAGCACCGACCGGGTGACCGGGAGCTGGAGCTCGAAGATCGTGCCCTCGCCGGGGCGCGTGCGCACCCGGGCGGTGCCGCCCATCTGCTGCATCATGGCGAGCA
This sequence comes from bacterium, assembly GCA_018970825.1. Lineage (GTDB taxonomy): Bacteria > Desulfobacterota > Binatia > UBA12015 > UBA12015 > REEB422. The sequence continues at coordinate 5,236 of JAGWVP010000137.1, forward strand.
CGGCGTCGAGACCCACCCCGCGGCCGGAGACGTCGGTCACCTTCTCGGCCGTCGAGAAGCCGGGCAGGAACAGGAACTCGAGGAGTTCGCTCTCGCGCAGCCGGACGGCGACGTCGGCGGTCGCGAGCCCCCGCTCGACGATCGTCCCGCGCAGCCGCTCCGCGTCGATGCCGCGGCCGTCGTCGCGCACGGTGACGACGAGGCGTCCCGCGCGGTGCGCGGCCTCGATCGAGAGCACGCCTTCCGAGGGCTTGCCCGCCGCTTCCCGGGCGGCGGGCGTCTCGAGGCCGTGGTCGATCGCGTTGCGGACGAGGTGTCCGAGCGGCGCCTCGAGACCGGAGAGCACGTCGCGATCGACCGGCACCTCGCGTCCCGCGACCTCGAGGTGCACCTGCTTCTCGAGCGTCCGCGCGAGATCGCGGACCTGGCGCGGCAGGCTCGCGAGCACGTCCGCGAACGGCCGCATGCGGGTCGCGAGCGCCTCGCCGTAGAGGCGTTCGGCGAGCGGGGCGCTCCGCCGCGCGATGGCGTCGAGCGCCTCGGTGCGCTCGACGAGCGACTTCCGGCCGAGGTCGATCTCGCGGGCGAGGCTCTCGACCTGGGCCTCGACCTCGGCGCGCGGACGCTGCGAGGAGATCGCCTCGCGCAGCCGGCCGAGCCGGGTCGCGATCTCGGTCTGCCGCCGCTGCACGTCGCGGACCGCATCGGTCGCGGGGCCGATCGAGCGGGCCTCGACGAGCGCCTCGGCGGCGAGTCCCGCGAGCCGCCCGAGCGTGTCCGCCGACACCTTCACCGCGCGTTCCTGCGTCTCGTGGGTGCGTCGCGCGGCGGCGGGGGAAACCTGCCCCGGCCCGGGTGCGGCGGGCCCGGCGGAAGCCGCCTGGGGGGACGAGGGCGTCGCGGCCGGGACCGGAGCACCCGCGTTCCCGGGACCCCCCTGCGCATCCGCTGCGCCGCGCCCGGGCCCTGCGTCCGCGACCGTCCCGTGCCCGGGCGTCTCGGCGGGAACGTCCGCGGGCGGGGCCGGCACCGGTCGCGGCTCGCCGCGCAGGCCGGCCAGCGTGTTTCGGAGCCCGGCCTCGATCGTGTCGCGCTCGCCTGCACTCGCGGCGAGCCACGCGTCGAGTTCCGCCACGGGTACGTCGCGAAGCCGGGTGAACCAGTCGACGACCGCGAGGAACGAGTCCAGCTGCCCGGGCTCGATCGCGTGTCCGGGCGCGGCGAGCATCGCTTCCTCCAGCAGGTGCGCGATCCCGACCGCCTCGTCGAGCCCGACCAGCCGGGCGGCTCCCTTCATCGAGTGGGCGGCGCGCATGAGGGGTTCGATCCCGGCCGAGTCGAGCACGCCGCGATCGAGGCGCAGCAGCCCCTCGGCGAGCACGCCCGCGTGTTCCTCGACCTCCGCGAGGAAGAGGTCGTAGAGCGAGGCGTCGACGCCGCTCACCCGAGCGCCTCCCGCAGCCGGGCGGCGAGGCGACGCTCGTCGAGGAGCGTCACGCGGCCGCTCTCGTCCTCGAGCAGGCCCCCGCTCGCCGAGCCCGACGCGAGCGCGACCGTCGAAGGCAGGGGCCGGACCCCGGTCTCGGGCACGCGGCGCAGGCCCGCGATCTCGTCGACCGCGAGCACCCAGTTCTCCCCGAGCAGCGAGACGACGAGGAGTCGCTCGGGCGCGTCCGCGCCGCCGTCGCCCGGGACGTCGAGCAGGGCCGCCGGGTCGCAACAGGGGAGCAGGGATCCGCCGACGTTCACGAGTCCGAGGAAGGCCGGGCTCGCCCGGTGGGGCACGCGGCGCACCGGCCTCGGCTCGAGCACTTCGACCGCGAGCGCGGCCTCGATGCCGAATCTCTCGGAGCGAACCCGGAACACGAGGATCGCCCGCGTGTCGGCCGCGTCGGCGAGGGGCTCGTCGGCGAGCCGTTCGGCCCAGTCTGCGAGGTAGCCGGGCGGCGACGAGCGGTCGAGCAGCGCCCGCCCGCCTTCGGAGTGAGCCGGGCAGTTGCGACAGTGCACCATCCCGGCGAGCTCGGGACAGCTGCGGTCGCCGTCCACGCCGATCCGTGCCCAGCAGCGTTCGCCGGCCGAGGCGGGAAGCGCGCGGATCACGAGCGGGCCTCGATCCGGGCGGCTCGCGCCCGCAGTCGCTCGGCCGCCGGGCGGTCGCCGGCTCGATCGGCGATCGCCGCGAGGTGCACCAGCGCCTCCTCGCACGAGGGATCGAGGTAGACCGCGCGCTCGAGGGCGAGCCGCGCCTCGCCCTCGCGTCTCTCGGCGACCAGCAGGACGCCGTGCAGGAGGTGCGCCTCGGCCGACGTCGGAGTGCGCTCGAGCACGTCGCGGACGAGCCGCCCGGCCTCGTCGATCCTTCCTGCGTCGGCGAGGCGACGAGCCTCGCCGAGGAGGGCCGTCCCATCCGCGGCGGGGTCGCGATCGCCTCGGTCGGCCGGTCTCGACGCCGCCGCGGCCGGGCGCGTGGCCTGCGCGGTGGCCGGTCCGCCCGTCGGACGTCGCGGGACGCCCGTCGCACCT
>JAGWVP010000138.1 GCA_018970825.1 bacterium
TCCAGCCGAGCTGGAGGCCCGCCATGATCATCTGGCGGTCGTTCACCTGGTCGTTGCGGCGTCCGTAGCCGTCGCCGCCGCGACCGTTGCCCGGGTAGGGCGACAGGAACTGCTCCTCGATGCGGCCGAAGATGCCGGCGTTCAGGCCGTACCAGCCGATGTCGCGGGTCACGGCCGCGTGGATCGCGAGACCGGCGCCGCTCGAGTCGAGCACGCCCGCGATGTCCCGGAAGTAGGCGCCCGTCACCGCGAGCGAGAGCTGCGTCGGGCCCTCGATGAACGAAAGCTTCGGGCCGAGACCGATCGAGAAGGTGCTCGAGGTCTCCTTGCCGGAGCAGTAGGAGTATCGGCAGTTGCCGCCGAGATCGGTGCCGCCGATCGAGAACGACGGGTTCACGACCACGCCGAGCGCGACGTTGTCGGAGAGACCCCAGCGGTAGCCGGCGAAGGCGCCGACGACGCCGCCCGTGTTCACGTAGTCGTTCCAGTGCGCGGTCGGGATCGACGCACCGAAATAGAGGTCGACGTCCGGCGCGTCGTAGGCGTAGGCCGACGCCGGGCGGTCGTAGATCCGGTTCACGACGTCGCTGCCCCACCCGCCGGCTGCGCCGGTCGCGGCGGAACCCGCTCCGTAGGCCGCGCCGCCGGCGGCGGCGCCTGCGCCGTAGACCGTGCTGCCGGCGGCTCCGGCCGCTCCCGCGGCGGCGCCCGCGGCACCGGTTCCGTACTGCGCGTGAGCGACGGCCGGGCCGAAGCCCACGACCATCGCAAGGGCGATCATGGCTCTGCGTCCAAACATGCGAGACTCCCCCTTCGCCTCACGGCGCACCAGGGCGCCGGACCCAGCGGGTTTACCGGAGGGGGAAGGGGATGACAACGCGAGACCGCACCCGCGGGCAGGCCTCGGCTTGACGTCCCGAGGAGCGGGAAACGATAACGACGACGTGCCCTCGCCGAACCTCGCGTCGCCCCCTCGCGACCCCCGCGGCGCCGCGGTCGGAAGCCCGGACGGCCGGTGCCCGCGGCGTCCACGGGAGGACCGCCGGTGACCCGTCGGGCGCGCTCCGAGGCGCGGCGGGCCGCGAGAGAGGAGATGCGGCGACCGGGACGCGGGGCGACGGCGCCGCCGGGTCGAACGGCCGGGCCCGTGCCGCCACGGCGAGGCCCCCGTGCCGGCGCCGGCGACGCGCTCTGGGTCGTCGCCAGCGCGATCGCGCTCTTCGGTCTCCTCGCCTACCATCGCACCTTCGGCAACCCGTTCGTCTTCGACGACCTGCGCTCCATCCAGGAGAACCCGACGATCCGCGGCCTGTCGTGGCAGATGTTCCACCCGCCGGTGCCGCGCGCGGTCACGAATCGCCCGGTCGTCAACGCGAGCTTCGCGCTCAACTACGCGATCGGCGGTCTCGACGTCGTCTCCTTCCACGTCCTGAACCTCCTGATCCACATGGGCGCGGCTCTGCTGCTGTTCGGGCTCGTGCGACGGACGCTCGACCTGCCGTCGATGCGAGGTCGCTATCCCGACGACGGCGCATCGTGGATCGCGGGCGCCGTCGCACTGCTGTGGCTCGTCCACCCGCTCGCGGGCGAGTCCGTCACCTACGTCGTGCAGCGCACCGAGTCCCTCATGGGACTCTTCTACCTGCTCGTCCTCTACTGCGTCCTGCGGGGCGCCACCGGAGAGCGCCCCTTCGCCTGGTACGCGGGAGCGGTCGGCGCGCTGGCGCTCGGGCTCGGCAGCAAGGAGTCGATGATCTCGGCGCCGCTCGCGGTGCTCTCGTACGACCGCATCTTCCTCGCCCCTTCGTTCCGCGAGGCGCTGCGACGGCGCGCGCCGTTCTACGGGGCGATCGCGGCGGCCGTGTTGCTCGTGATCGCGACCACCCGCACCGGCAGCGCGTTCCACCGGCTCCTCTTCCACCACCTCGGCAGCAAGCTCGAGGGCTACGGCGGCTACCTGCTCTCGCAGTGCGACGCGATCCTCCACTACCTGCGTCTCTCCTTCTGGCCCTGGCCCATCGCGGGCGACTACGACGACTGGCCGAAGACCCGCACGCTCGGCGAGTCGCTGCCCGCGCTGGCGGTCTGCCTGTCCCTCGCCGCGGCGACGGCCTGGGCCCTCCTGCGGCGATCGAGGCTGTCCTGGCTCGGCATCTGGTTCTTCCTCGGCATCCTGCCCACCTCGATCCTGCCGCTGCACAACGAGGTCGTCGCGGACCGGCGCATGTACCTGCCGCTCGCGGCCGTGGTCGGCGCCTGCGTCCTCGCGGTCCAGGCCGCGCTCGAGCGCCTGCTTCCGGGCGACGGCCTGCGTCCGCGGCGGAGGACGACCGCCGCGGCGATCACGCTCGCGCTCGCCCTCGTACTCTCGGGCGTGACCGTCCTTCGCTCGCTCGATTTCGCGTCCGGCGGGGCCTTCTGGGGCCGCGTCGTCGAAACGCGGCCCCTCGCGCGGCGCGGCCGCATCAACCTGGGCTACTACACGCTGTGGTCCGGCCGCCTGGACGAAGCGCTCGCGCATTTCCGGACCGCGGTCGCCAACGACCCGAAGGACAAGCAGGCGCACTTCGGACTCGCGGGCGCGCTGCAGCGCGCGGGCCGCACCGACGACGCGATCGCCGCGTACCGCGCGGCGATCGGGATCGACCGGAGGTACTCGAAGGCGCGCTGGAACCTCGCCAAGCTGCTCGAAGCCGAGGGGCGGACGAAGGAGGCCGAGTGGCACCGGCGCGTCGCGCGCAATCCCCGCCTCGTGCCGGGGGGAGGAGCGGAGTCGCCGGAGTCGAAGCCGAACGGGGCGACGAAGGCGGCCGGACGCGCGGATGGTCGGGGCGGGGCTCCTTCGGGTTCGCGGCCCGCGCCGCCCGCGAGGCCCTGGCGGACGCCGCTCGTCGCTCCACCGGTCGATCCCTCGGCGGCGCCCTGGCGGTCGTGGTCGATGCCGGTCGGGCCGCGGCCGCCCGGCTGGCGACCGCCGATGCCGCTTCCCGCGCCGCCCGGGTGACGACGGCCTCGCGCGCGGTCGCGACGTGGTCCCTCGCGACGCGCGCGGGACGTCAGTCGCTCCCGCGCGGCGGGAGTCCGGTCCAGGGGCGCGTGCTTCGCCCTCGCGGGAGCGGCCACGGCGGCGGGCTGTCGGGGTCGTCGGTCTCTCCTCCCGGCATGAGCGCGGAGAGCGGCGAGGCGAGCTTCGCGTTCGGCGCGGCTCCGTCGACGCGCAGCACGGACCCCGACACGAACGCCGCGGCGGGCGACAGCAGGAAGCAGATCGCGGCCGAGACCTCGGCCTCGGTGCCGAGCCGCTGGAGCGGGACGGCCGTGTGGAGGCGGCGCAGGTAGGGCTGCATCCAGTCGGGATAGGTGTCCATCCCGCTCGACGCGATCCAGCCCGGGGCGACCGCGTTCACCCGGACCCCGCTCGCGGCCCACTCGACGGCAGCGGTCCCGGTCAGGTTCACCATGCCCGCGCGCGCCGCGCCGGAGTGGCCCATGCCCGGCATGCTGCCCCACATGTCGGCGACCACGTTCACGATCGCCCCGCCGTGATCGCTCATCCACCGCAGGAAGCACTCGCGCGAGAACAGGAAGCCGCCGGACAGGTTGTTGCGCACGACCGCGTCCCAGCCCTTTCCGCTGGTGGCTGCGAGCGGGGCCGCGAACTGACCGCCCGCGTTGTTGACCAGGCCGTCGATGCGACCCGTCGCTGCGAGGATCGCGGCCACGGTCTCGCGCACGCGCTCCTCGTCGCGAATGTCGCACGAGAATGCGTGGGCGCGGCCGCCCGCCTCCGCGATCTCGGCGCGCACCGCCTCCAGGCGCTCCGGGCGTCGACCGACGAGGGCCACGGTCGCGCCGAGGCTCGACAGCTCGAGCGCGGTGCAGCGGCCGATGCCGGTGCCGCCGCCGGTCACGACGTGGGTCTCTCCCGAGAAGAGCCCGGGCCGGAAGATCGAGTCGAAGCCCATGACGTTCCACCTCCGGTCGCGCCGGGGCGCGCCGCCGTCCCCCTAGCGCGTCGGGGTCCCCCGACACCAACCCGCCGTCCCCCGGTCGCCGGACGGCGTCCCGGGCGACCCGCCCCGGGGTCGAGCGGGAGCGCCTGCCGTCCCCGCCGGACCGCCCGACGCGGGAAGCAGGGCCGCGCTTCCACCTCCCGGCCGGGCGATGGCACCATGCCGCCATGCGCTTCGGACTGACGACTCCGATCGTGACGCTCACCGCGCGCAGCGCCGACGCATGGGAGGCGGAGGCCGGCCCCGCGGAGTTGCGCCGCATCGCGCAGGCCGCCGACCGGCTCGGCTTCCACCACCTCACCTGCAGCGAGCACGTGGCGATTCCGACCTCGGCGCTCGCCGTTCGCGGCGCGCGCTACTACGACCCGCTCTCGACGCTCGGTTTCCTCGCGGCCGCGACCGAGCGGATCCGCCTCGTCACCCACGTCGTCGTGCTCCCGTATCACCACCCGCTCGCGCTCGCGAAGAGTTACGGCACGCTCGACCGCCTGAGCGACGGCCGGGTCGTGCTCGGCGTCGGCGTCGGAAGCCTCGCGGAGGAGTTCGCGCTCCTCGGCGTCGACTTCGCGGGTCGCGGCCCGGTCTACGAGGACGGACTGAAGGCGCTGCGCGCGGCACTCGGTCGACGCGAGCCCGCCTACGAGGGGTCCCACTTCCGCTTCCGCGACTTCGTCGTCGATCCCTGCGCGGTACAGGATCGCGTGCCGATCTGGCTCGGCGGCCGGTCGGCCCGCTCGCTGCGGCGCGCGCTCGAGTTCGGCGACGGCTGGGATCCCTTCCATCTCTCGATCGACGAGATCGGCGCCCTGCTCGGTCGCGCGCGCGCGTGGCCCTCGTGGCGGCGCCGCCGCGAGGACCCGGCACCCTTCTCGCTCGTGTTCTCCCCCGACGAGATCTTCGACGTGTCGGTCGCGGACGGACGCGACCGCATGGAGACGCTGCTGCGACGCTACGAGGCGCTCGGTACCGACGTGCTGAGCCTGCGCTTCCGGAGCCGCAGCTGCACGCACCTGCTCGAGCAGCTCGAGATCTTCGCGACCCGGATCGCGCCCGGCTTCGGCGGTTCGGCGGGCTAGGAGCGGGGGCCCAGCCGGCCGACCAGCGCGCGCCCGAGTTCCTGCCCGATCACCTCGTTGCCGCGTGCGTTCGGGTGGGTGTCGCGCAGGTGGAAGGTGCGCCCGCCGGGCTCGGCCGCGCGCATCGCGGGGAGCACGTCGACGCAGTCGATCGTGCGTTCAACGCAGAACTCGGCGATCTTCCGCTGCGGCAGGTCGCGATCGAGCCGGGCCCCGTCGGGCCGCGCCGAGCGGACCCGTTCCCACAGCGCGTCGTCCACCTGCTGCTGGTCCGGGAGGACGAGGACGAGCAGGCGCTTGCCGAGCGCCTCGTGGAACCGATCGAGGGCGGCGAGTGCCCTGCCGAGTCGCCGTCGCATCTCCTCGTTCGCGGGATCGAGCACGTCCGCGCGGCGGATCTCGATGCCGAGGAACTCCTCCTCGTCGAAGGTCGGCTTCTCCCGCGAAGGGTCGAGCACGAAGTCGGGCGTCTCGGGCGTCGGCGTCGCCCCGCCCGCGCCGGCCCGCGGCGGGGCGGACGACGCGGGGTCCGCGCTGCGGCCCGCCGAGGCCGCGATCGCGATCCGCCGCGGCACCTGCCACAGCAGCCAGTGGCGCAGGCTCGCATGGGTGAGCGGGAGCGTCTCGGGGTCCTCGATCTCCAGGACGTCGTTGCCGACGAAGAGCGCGACCACGACCGTCGTCGGCCGCGTCGCGAGGACGCGCGCGTGCAGCAGCCACTCCGCCTCGCGGAGCCCGGCCCCCGCGACGCCCCAGTTCTGGAGGACGACCCGGCCGCGTCGCCCGCCGACGCCTCGTGCCGCCGCGCGCTCGGCGACCTCGACGAACGTCCGGTCGTGGGGCACGACGCCGACGACGAGGGAGTCGCCGAGCACCGCGACCAGCAGGTCGTCGCCGCCGGCGATGGAAGGTTCGTCGTCGTAGAAGCCCTCGCGATTCACCGGGAAGCCGAAGCGACGCGAACCCGGAGCGAGCAGCTGCGCGCGGATCCTGTCGCTCGGGTCCGCACCGGCCGAAAGCAGCGGACTCGGTCGCAGCACCGCGACGGCCGCGGCGGCGGCCTCGCAGCAGACGAGCGCGAGCATGGCGACGGCCGCGGCGCGCAACAGAGTCGAACCGGACGAGGCCGCGCGCGCGGGGGCCCGCCCCTTCGCGGCGCGGGTGAGTTCGCGCGGGTCGAGCCTCGGTTCGGCGGAAGGTGTCGACCGGGCGGCTCGCACCGCGAGTGCGGCGAAGGCGAGCGCGAGCACGCCGCGGAAGAGGGCGTCGAGGATCTCGCGGCGGTGCGCGCCGAGAAGCCCGCCGAGGAGGGGGGCGGGCGCCGCCAGGTCGAGGAGCGTCGACGCCGCGAGGGCGGTCGCGATCGCGGCGAAGACCTCGGGCCAGGCGCCCTCTCCGCGCGCCGGCCCGCCCGGTCGCGTCGCACGTCGGAAGATCGCGAGGGCCGCGGCCAGCGCGAGGGCCTGCGCTGCGAGTGCGCCCGAGACGCGCAACGGAACCGGGCGAGGGGCCCCGGCGGCGAACGTCCGCGCGACGGCGGCGACCAGCCCGAACGCGCACCAGCCGAACACGACGGCCGCGGCGAGCGGCCATGCACGACTCCCGGCCTCCGGGGAGGATCGCATCGCCGACCCCGTCTCCACGGGGCGGAGGCTCGCCATACGTCGCGCGTGCGGTCAAGGCCGCCGCCGCCCGCCGCTCTCGCCGGCGCGGACGACTTGCGCCGCCGGTCCCCTCCGGCGATAGGTGCGGCCGATGGACATCACCTTCAGCGCCGAGGAAGAACGGTTCCGCGAGGCCGCGCGCGCCTGGATCGAGGCGAACAAGCCGAGCGACCCGCCGGCCGAGAACGACATCGAGGGCCGTCGCTCCTTCGACCTCGCCTGGCAGCGCCGGATGTTCGACGCCGGCTGGGCGGGCATCTCGTGGCCGAGGGAGTACGGCGGCCGCGGCGCCGCGCTCATGGAACAGCTCATCTGGTACGAGGAGTTCGCGCGCGCCCGGGCCCACGAGCCGTCGACGCTGTTCGTCGGTCTCAACCACGGCGGCCCGACGCTCATCGCCTGCGGCAGCCCCGAGCAGAAGGCCTTCCACCTGCCGCGCATCCTGCGGGGCGACGTCGTGTGGTGCCAGGGCTTCTCCGAGCCGGGCGCGGGCTCCGACCTGGGCGGGCTCTCCGCGCGGGCGGTGGTCGACGGCGACGACCTCGTCGTGAGCGGACAGAAGATCTGGACGAGTTTCGCCCAGATCGCGGAATTCCAGGAACTCCTCGTCCGCACGGATCCCGACGCGCCGAAGCACAAGGGCATCAGCTGGGTGATCTGCCCGATGGACGCGAAGGGCATCACGATCCGCCCGATCCGCACGATGGCCGGCCACCAGGACTTCTGCGAGGTCTTCTACGACGACGTGCGGATCCCGCGCTCGAACGTCGTGGGCGCCCTGAACGACGGCTGGCGCGTCGCGATGTCGACGCTCTCCTTCGAGCGCGGCACCGCCTTCCTCTCCGAGCAGGTCCGGCTCGCCCGCATGGTCGACGAGCTCGTCGAACTCGCCCGCCGCACGCCCGCGGGCGGCTCGCTCCCGGGCGACGACCGGCCGGCCCCGTCGCCCGGCGGCCGGGCGATC
>JAGWVP010000139.1 GCA_018970825.1 bacterium
CCTCGCGAACGATGCGCTCGACGTTGCGGAGCACGCGCAGCCCGAGCGGCAGGAACTCGTAGATCCCCCGGGCGACCTGCCGGATCATGCCGGCGCGGGTGAGCAGCCGGTGGCTCGCGACCTCGGCCTCGGCCGGGTCGTCCTTCAGGGTCGGGGCGAAGAGTCTCGAGTAGCGCACGGGCGGTCGTCTACCTCTCCCCCGGAGCGTGCGCCAACCGCGATCGCTTCGCGCGACCGGTCCCGGGGCCCGGGCCGCCCGGCGCCGGGCGGTTCGCGCGGGCGCCCGCGCTCTGGCGGCGCGACGTGGATGTGCCACGGTCGGACTGCTAGTTCGGAGGATTCTCGGGAGGAGGAGTCCCATGTCCCAGGCAGCGACGAACTTCTACAAGGTGGACCGCCGGGCGATCGACTTCACGCTGTGGGAGCACCTGCGCGTGCAGCAGCTCTTCGAGCTGCCCGCGTTCTCCCACCTCGGTCGCGACGAATGCTCGCAGGTGATCGACGCGGCCGAGCGCTTCGCGCTCGAGGTCCTGGGCCCGCTGAACGGGGTCGCCGACCGATCCGGGTGCACGCTGCGCGACGGGCAGGTCGTCACCCCGCCGGGATTCAAGGACGCCTGGGAGCGGATCCACGAACTCGGCATCCTCTCGTTCGCGGCGTCCCAGGAGGACGGCGGCTTCGGCGGTCCCCACGTGATCGCGGTGCAGGTCGCGGAGCTGCTGAGCGGCGGCAACACCTCGTGGAACATGTACCCGGACCTGACGCGCGGGAACTTCGAGGTGATCGCGAAGTTCGGCCTTCCCGAGCAGAAGGCGCGCTTCCTGCCGCACATGATCTCCGGGCGCTTCTCGGGCACGATGTGCCTCTCCGAGCCGCACGCGGGATCCGACGTGGGATCCGCGCGCACGAGCGCGAAGCAGATCGAGGGCAACCTGTACTCGATCACCGGGACCAAGTGCTGGATCTCGGCCGGCGACCACGACATGGCCGAGAACGTGATCCACCTGGTGCTCGCCCGGATCGAGGGCGCGCCCGCCGGCACCAAGGGCCTCTCGCTCTTCATCGTGCCGAAGTTCTGGGTCGAGGAGGACGGGAGCCTCTCGGGTTCGAACGACGTGGTGACGGCCTCGATCGAGCACAAGCTCGGCATCCGGGCTTCGGCGACGGCGGTCCTCAACTTCGGCGAGAGCGGAAAGTGCCGCGGCTTCCTCGTCGGCGGCCAGCCGCACATGGGCATCCGGCAGATGTTCCTGCTCATGAACAGCGCGCGCATCGGCGTCGGCGTGCAGGGAGTCTCGGTCGCGTCGACCGCCTACCTGAACGCGCTCGGCTACGCGCGCCAGCGCCAGCAGGGCTCGTCGGCGAAGCACTTCAAGGATCCGAGCGCGCCCCGCGTCCCGATCATCGAGCATGCCGACGTCCGGCGCATGCTGATCGACATGAAGGCGAAGGTCGAGGGCATGCGCACGCTCGCGCTCAAGCTCTGTCTCCACCAGGACCTCGCCCACGCCCACGCGCACGACCAGGGCAAGGCGCAGTTCCACGCGAGCCAGGTCGACCTGCTCACCCCGATCCTGAAGTCCTACTGCTCCGACCAGGCCTTCCGCGTGGCGGAGACGGCGATCCAGACCTACGGCGGCGCCGGCTACGTGCAGGACAATCCCGTCGAGCAGTACCTGCGCGACGCGAAGATCTTCTCGATCTACGAGGGGACGAACCACATCCAGGCCGCCGACCTCGTCGCCCGCAAGCTCATGCAGAACGGCGGTGCGGGTTTCGGCGCCTACGTGAAGGAGATTTCGGACTTCACCGACGCCCACGGCAAGGATCACGGGCTCGCCGCGGAGGTCCGGGCTCTGGCCGCGGCCTCGACCGCGCTGCAGGCGGCGGCCGGCCAGCTCATGGACTTCTTCACGAACGGCAACGTCGACCAGGTGATGCTGGTCGCGAACTCGTTCCTCGAGATGATGGCCGAGGTCACGATCGCCCACCTGCTGCTCGACGCGGCGGTCGTCGCGGACGCGCGGCGCGGCGACGAGGACCTGACCGCCGACGACTTCGCGTTCTACGGCGGCAAGATCACCGCTGCGAAGCATTACGCGAACTACGTTCTCCCCGGGGTCCACGCGAAGCTCGCCGCGATGCAGTCGGCCGACCGCAGCGTGCTCGACCTCCCGGACGCCGGCTTCTCGACCGCCCACTGAGGCGATCGTCGCGACGGGCGGGACGCATCCGCCCGTCGCGACCGCCCCGGTGGACGAGGCGGCGCCGGGAGTCGCCGCGACGGACGGCGGTCGGTCGACGCCGAGCGCGCCTTCGTTCAGGCGGGATCTTCCGCGACGGGAGGCCCGCCGAGGATCGGCGAGCGGCGAACCCTGCCCCACGCGGAAGCGGCACGGACCAGGCGCGTTCCTCCCCGCGTCGCCTCCTGGGCGATGCGACCGTCGCGCAGGAGCGCGCTCGCGACCGCGACTTCGTCGCCGCGGGAGGCCTCGGCGAGGTATTCGACGTCGAGGGCGACGAGTCGCGCCGCCGCGCCGCTCCCGTCGGCCTCCCGGCGCAACCCCGGCAGGTCGCGCGCGGCATCCTCGAGGAAGTCGGCCCAGACCGCGTTGTTCGCGTGTCCCATGTGGTCGACGTGGGAGGGGCGGACGAGGAAGCGGGTGCGGAGCGCCGCCTCGCCCGGGGGTTCCGGGGCGTCGAGGCGCGGCTGGCCCTCGGCGGCGCCGTCCGGGGAGAAGGCGCGACGCACCTCCTCGGGAATGCTCACCGGACGGGCGCGGTCCACGTCGCAGAACACCCAGTCGGTGACCGCGGTCGCGACGATCGGCGGTCCGCCGTCCGCAGCCGCCGGGAGGCCCGAGGTCCGGGTGCCGCGACCGGGCTCGACGAGCCGCACCTCGTAGGTGCGAAGCGAGCGCGCACGCCTCCAGTCGAGCACCCGGGTGCGGCACTCGAGGAGGTCGCCCCCGCCCACCGGGCGGAAGCGCTCGATGCGCGTCCGGCGAACGATCCACATCCGGCGCGCCGACGCGTACCAGGCCGGGTCGAGCCCGACGTCGTTCGAGGCCTCGATCGCCGCCTGCTCGAGAAAGCCGAGCAGCGCCGAGAGCCGGACCTCGGCCGCGTCGTCGACCTGCGCGTGCGGCACGCGCAGGCGCAGAGGTTCAGCCATCGCGACCGCATCCCGCCGGCTCCGGCGAGACCGCGAGCGTCGCCGGCCGGGCCGCCGCGCGCCCGCGGGCGGCTTCCGCGAAGTTCGCGCCGTCGGTCAAGGCCGCTCGCCCCGTCTCAGGCGCGCGGGGCCGGGGGACCGGAGAGCGCCACCCGGGGAGGCTCGCGGTCGGCGGGGCTGCCCTCGAAGTACTCGCGCGGTCCGAACCCGAACCTCTGCGCGATCAGGTTCGCGGGGAACGACTCGCGGCGGGTGTTCAGCGACCTCACCTGCTCGTTGTACTGCTGTCGTGCGAGGGCCACGAGGTTCTCGGTGTTCGCGAGCTCGTCCTGCAGCTGCTGGACGTTCCGGTTCGACTTCAGGTCCGGGTACTGCTCGACGACCGCGAACAGGCGACCGAGCGAACGCGTGAGCTCGCCCTCGGCGGCCGCGGCCTCGACGGGGCCACGCGCCTCGACCGCGCGCGTCCGGGCGGCGACCACCGACTCGAGCGTGCCCTTCTCGAAGTCCATCGCCCCCCGCACCGTCTCGACGAGGTTCGGCACGAGGTCGTGGCGGCGCTTGAGCTGCACGTCGACCTGGCGCCACGAGGCGTCGGTGCCGTTCTTGAGAGAGACGAGTCCATTGTACGTCGAGACGGCCCACGCGGCCGCGGCGAGTAGGATGCCGACCAGCACGAGGAAGGACATGGCCGCGGATGATGCCCGCCCGGTCCCGGTCGCACAACCGCGCCCCGGGACGCGCGGCCCCCCCCGGCCGTCGGTTCCGCGTCCGCGTCCCGGCGGGGCGGGGGCCCGGGGAGGGACAGGTTTGACAGCGTGGGGGGGCGGGCCTACACCCTGCGATCGCGCGGCCCGATCCCGGGCGACGGCGCGATGCTCGACCGAACGGGGCCCGCACGAGCGGGTCTCCCCGAGGAGAACCGGAAATGATGGACCTCATCGCGCGGCTCTCGCGCTTCGCCCTTCCCGTCGTCGCGGCTGCCTCCCTGGTCGCCTGCGCGGCTCCCTCGGAGGTCCCGTCGGGGGCGGGTGCCGGTGCGGCCGCGAAGGATGCAACCGCCCACGGCGCACCTGCCGCCGCCCCGGTCGCGGCTCCCGCGGCGGGCGCACCGGACAAGGCGAAGCTCGCCGCGCAGGTGAAGCGCTACTTCGAGGGCCAGGGCCAGCTGCCCGCCGACGTGAAGCTCGACGTCGGGGACCTCGCGCCGTCGCAGGTCCCGGGCCTCTACGAGGTCCAGTTGAAGCTGTCGCGGGGCGAGCAGTCGCAGGACATCGACTTCCTCGTCTCGGCCGACGGTCGCTGGTTCATGAAGGCGGAGCCGATCGACCTTTCGGTCGACCCGGTCGACGCGGTGCTCGGCAAGATCAAGGTCACCGACGAGGATCCCTCGCGCGGCCCGAAGGACGCGAAGGTCACGATCGTCGAGTACTCGGACTTCCAGTGCCCGTTCTGCGCGAAGGCGAACACGATCGTCGAGGAGGAGGTCCTCAAGCAGTACGGCGACAAGGTCCGCTTCGTCTACAAGCAGTACCCGCTCATCCAGATCCACCCTTGGGCGGAGGCGGCCTCGCTCGTCGGCCTGTGCGTGAACAAGATCGCCGGCAGCGATGCCTACTGGAAGTACCACTCCGCCGTCTTCGCGAAGGCCGAGGGCATCGAGGCCGACGGCGCGAACGACAAGCTGCTCGCGCTCGCGAAGGAAGCCGGCGCGGACCAGGCGAAGGTGAAGGACTGCCTCGAGAAGGGCGAGACGAAGGCCGCGGTCGCCGCGTCGATGGCGGAGGCCGAGTCGATCGGCGTGAACTCGACGCCGACCTTCTTCGTGAACGGCCGCAGGCTCGCCGGGGCGATGCCGCTCGACGCGTTCAAGGCGATCATCGAGCCGGAACTGCAGAAGGGGAGCTGAGCCCCGGGTTCCCCGGGGTCAGGTGCGCCGGAGCTTCCCGTAGAGCTTGAAGAGATCCTTGAACGCCCGCGCGATCACGCGCGGGTTCCCACCCGAGGACTTGCCATGCTCCCGCGGCAGATGGCGCACCGGAACCTCCACGATGCGGGCCCCGCGCGCCGCGAGGCGGGCGAGCAGTTCCGCCGAGAACATCGCGCCGCCCGACTCCGGCTCGACTCCCTCGAGGACGTCCCGACGGAAGAGCTTGAAGGCGCAGTCGACGTCGCGCACGGGGACGTCGAGCAGGTTGCGGATGAGCCAGTTCCAGGCGTGCGCGTTGGCCTTGCGCACCAGGTTGTCCTGCCGGTCGAGCCGCCAGCCGACGACCACGTCGGCATCGTCGATCCGGGCGACGAGATCCCCGATCTGCCGCACGTCGAACTGTCGGTCGCCGTCGGTGAAGAAGGCGAACGGCATCGTCCCGGACGTGAGGCCGGTCCACACCGCGGCCCCGTAGCCGCGGTTCACCTCGTGGCGCACCACGCGCACGCGCGGGTCCCGCGCCGCGACCGCCGAGGCTCGCTCCCAGGTCCGGTCCCGCGACCCGTCGTCGACCGCGATCACCTCGAAGCGGTCGGCGAATTCGGGCAGCGCCGCGAGCAGGTCCTCGATCATCGGACCGACGTTGTCCTCCTCGTCGTGGGCCGGGAACGACGCGGAGAGGCCCGGCAGCCGGCGACTCACGACCCGCTCCGGCGGATCCGGGAAGGAGTCGCATGAGCGCGAGTCGCACCCGCGGAACGCGCCTCGACGCGGCCCTCCTCGGGCTGCTCGCCCTCGCGGCCTACTGGTTCGCGTGGAACGGCCGCTTCATGCACTTCAACTATCACCTGCACCTCTCGATAGCCTTCCTCGAGGGACGGCTCCACGTCCCCAAGCCGCCCCCCTGGCTCACCGAGTTCGCCTACTCCGAGGGCAGGGCCTACGTCTACTTCGACCCCTTCCCGGCGGTCCTGCTCCTGCCCTTCGCCTGGCTCGGGGGAGACCGGGTCAACATCGCGCTCGTGTCGATCGCGCTCGCCGCCCTGAACGTCGCCTTCATGAGGATCGCGCTCGGCGGGCTCGGCGTCTCGCGACGGACGGCGAACCTCTCGACCCTGCTCTTCGCGTTCGGCACGGTCCACCTCTTCGCCGCCCAGTACGGCAACACCTGGCTGCTCGCGCACCTCTGCGCGGTCGCGGGCCTGACGCTCGCCTGGATCGAGGCGACGGGCGAGGCGAATCCCTGGATCCTCGGGATCTTCTCCGCCATCGCGGCGACCAGCCGGTCGCCCTCGCTCCTGGGCGCTCCCGTCTTCCTCGCGCTCGCGCTCCGCCGCCGGCCGTCGTTGCGCACCGCGGTCGAGTTCGGGATCCCCCTCGCCGCGACCGCGCTCCTCCTCGGCTTCTACAACCACGCCCGCTTCGGCGAATGGACCAACAACGGCTACCTGCTCGCGAACGAGGCGCTGCTGCGGCCGCCGCACGGATCCTTCAGCCTGCGCTACGTCCTGCAGAACGTCGAGGTCTACTTCCTGCGCTTTCCCGGCCTTCAGTCGACCCGACCGTGGCTCACGCTGACCGACCACGGGCTCGGGCTCGTCGCGACGACGCCGGCCGTGCTCCTGCTGCTTCGCCGGGGCTGGAGCGACCGCGCGCACGACGCGCGCTTCGTGGGACGCCTCGCCCTCGCCGCCTGCGCGGCGACGCTCTTCCTGTACCTCTGCTACTTCTGGGACGGGTGGCGGCAGTTCGGCGCGCGTTACACGCTCGACTTCACGCCGTTCCTGGTCGTGGCGCTCGCGCTCCGCAACGACGACCGGGACGGTCTTCGCGCGCCGTGGATCTACCCCGCGCTGGTCGCACTCTCGATCGCGGTGAACGCCTGGGGTGCCTGGTGGTGGCGCGCCCACGACTGGTGAGGCCGTGCGGGGCGCGCCCGCGACCGTCGGGTCGCGGGCGCGCGGGGCGAGTCAGGAAGCCGACGAGTTCGGCGCGGGCGGTACCTCGATCTGCACGCCCTGTGCCATCAGCTGGCCGAAGAACTGCATGAGCGCCGGGGGGATCGAGATGCCCTCGTCCTGGGTCGAGTCGGGCAGGTTCTCGAACTGGAGCACGCCGATCTTCTCGAGGTGCTCCCGCACGTAGGGCGTGAGCAGGCCGAGCCGTCGGAGGTTCGGGACGATCTTCGAGAAGAGGATCTGGCGGAATCCGGTCATGAACGGCGTCTGCAGCGACCACTCGACCCAGGCCTTCTTCTCGAGGCCGAGTCGCTCCCAGACCTCCTCCATGAGGAGCCGGTCGCGCATGAGGTAGGAGGCCTCGACCACGAACTCCTCGCGCTCCTTCATCTCGGCCGCCGACATCTGGCGGTAGACGTCGCCGAGCGAGAGAACGCCGAAGCCGACGTGGCGCGCCTCGTCGCGGATCACGTAGCCCGTGATCTGCTGGATGAGCTTCTCCTCGGGCTCCATGATGTTCATGAACCCGAAGGCCGCGAGCGCGAGCCCTTCCACCATGATCTGCATGCCCAGGTAGATCATGTCCCAGCGGTCGTCGCTCACGATCTGGCGCAACAGCGTGTCGAGGTGCGGGTTCACCGGGTAG